>JAJRXV010000243.1 GCA_024276115.1 Deltaproteobacteria bacterium | reverse complement strand
TGCTCGTCAGCAAAAAAAGACGCTGTTTGATGGCGAAAATATGATGTTCAGATAAAAAAGCTGTAAATCCTGTTGGTCAGGTCAAAAAATCGCTAAGAAAAACCTAACAAACCGGTGCGGGAAAATCAATGTCTATTTTTGGGTGGCAACACTCCCTTGACATATTGATATATATGGTGTAAAATTATTCATTTTGAAATAGGGTGAACTATGAAAAACAATACATATATTCTTATTTTGTTGGGTATAATAATGATTTCTTCTCTGCCTGTTTTCGCTCAAGAAAACGCGGGTAGCAATATTTCGGAAGAAGTCACTATTGAAATCATTAAAAACGTTAAGTCCGCGGTAACTTTCGCGCATAAAAAACATGTTGATCTGTATAAGGCTAAGTGCAGAGATTGTCATCATCGGTTTCGCAAGAAAGATGGTGCGCCAAAACAGTGCGTAGAGTGTCACGCTAAAGAGAAAAGGAAGCTTATTGATGGGCGCAGGGCACCGCTTATTATGAACACTATTATGCAAAATATCTATCATGATAAGTGCAATGAGTGTCACGATAAGGTACAGCGTGGTGGTAAGCCATTTCCTAGAAAATGTTCAGTCTGCCATCCATTGCGGAGAGCAGATTGATCTTGAGATGGATATGCAAAATTAGAATAATTTAATAGTGATTTAATCAGCTTTTAATATAATTGAAGTAAGATGGTTTTTTATAAAATGAATCCAAGGAGTAAAAAGAATGCTATGGGTGATGTAAAAAAAGAAAAACATGTAAAAAAAGTCAGCTCAAGAGATCCCTTTGATATTATATGGGATTGGCTTTGTTCTATGAAAGTCAATGTGATTGTCCTTATTCTTCTGGCGCTTACATCTATTTTTGGTACGGTAATACCTCAGGGGAAACCCGCAACAGAATGGCTTACCAATATTAAAATAAACGAGCCGGCGCTGTTTGAGTGGTATGACTTCATTAAGTTTACACAACTTGACAATATGTATCATTCATGGTGGTACATCGGTTTGCTGGGTTTGCTTTGTATTACAATCACATGTTGTTCAATCGATAAGTTTCCGGTTGTATGGCGTTTCTTCACTGCCCCAAAGCGGGATCTCGATAATAACCAGATAAAATGGATGCCTCTTATAGAAACAGTTACTATCAAAGCGGATATGACTGAGACAATTGAAAAATATAGAGGTTTTCTTAGTAAAAATGTATCTGGCACTGTGTTGCAGACGCAGGTGGATGAGGAACAACACCTGTTCGCGGAAAAGGGAGTATACTCACGGCTCGGTGTCTACGTAACGCACTTGAGCCTGCTTGTTATAATTACTGGTGCGCTAATAGGCGTTTTCTTCGGCTATAAGGGTAGTATTGATCTATACGAGTTTGACCCTCCGAAATCATGGATGTGGTTGAGAGATGGTAATACTGATAAAATGGATATGGGCTTTATGTTGCAGTGTAACGGCTATGAGACGACTTATTACGCCCCCGGAAACATACCTAAAAATAGGAATGTAAATTTTATTACTAATGGTCGGGAGACGCGTGGAAGGCAGCCGAATGAGTACGTGAGCAACATCACAGTTACTGACAATGGAAAAGTTGTTGATACTGTTTATGTAAAGGTTAACCACCCATTAAAATATAATGGGTTCACTTTTTATCAGTCCAGTTATGGTCCGGCAATGACGAGGGATCAGCAAACAGGGGAGCCGCGACCTGTATTTTACGCTATAGTAGATGCTTACAGGAAGTCTGATGGTGTTCAACTTATGTCTAACTACCTTGTTGACAGCACCAGACCGGTAAACATCCCGGGTACCCTTGACAGCATAATATTAGAGACTTACAGTGAAGGTTCGCTTAATGGCAAGTCAGCTAAATTTAATCTCTACAAAAGAGATGGATCGTCAAATTCCTTTTGGGTGCATAAAAAGTATCCTGAGAAGGAAGATGAGCGCGAAGGTGATTATAAATTCCTGCTTAGACAAGTAAAGCCGAAGCAGTACACAGTGTTTCAGGTAGCAAAAGACCCGGGCGTTTGGACTGTTTACACCGGTTGCGGACTGATGATAATAGGTACACTGATGGCGTTTTTCCTTTCGCATAAGAGATTCTGGATACGCCTCGATGATGAGAAGAACGGTAAGATAAAAGTAACGTTCGCTGCGATAGCACATAAAAACAAAGAAAACTTCGAAGTTGACTTTGAGAAGATGAGAGAGAAATTCCTCGCAGTGGTAGAGAAGAAGAAAAAGGTTAAAGAAAAAGCGTAGTAAAAAACATATATATTCTATGAAATGGCGGGGGTAACCCGCCATTTTTTTTGATGAATACTTGTATCATAACGAAAATAATGTTACAGTATCGCACCTATGAAAACACTCATTAACAATAATCACACTCTAGAACCAGTTTTTTCTGATACTCAGATAGCGAGCAAAGTAAAAGAACTTGCCGAGAAAATATCTAAGGATTACAAAGGTAAGAATATTGTAATGGTGGCTACGCTCAAAGGTTCCTTCATTTTTATTGCCGACTTAGCGCGTGAGCTCAGCATACCGGCTCATGTAGATTTTGTCAGTGTTTCCAGCTATATCGGCACTTCCACCGCTGGTAACGTCGAATTTCATTATGGTCCACTTCATGACATTAGCGGAAAAGATGTCATAATTGTTGAAGATATTATAGATACCGGCGCAACAATAAAATGTGTTGTTGAGGCGTTGCTCCAGAAGGGCGCTACCGATGTAAAAGTCTGCGCGCTCTTAAAAAGGAAAACATCGCGAAATGACATACTGCTCCCGGATTACCTCGGGTTTAGGCTCGGTGATGGGTTTGTCGTCGGATACGGCTTGGACTGCGATGAGGATTATAGAAACTTAAAGGGGCTTTACAAACTTGAGGTGAAAAATGAAAACAGCTGATTGCAAAGGGTTGAACCAACCTGGCTCCAATGATGTTAGTAATAATGACCGGCCTGGGGCAAAGATACTTCTAGTCAAAAAAGCGACACTCGGTAGTGGTAATGATGAGCTGGGTAGAGTGCTGATTACCGGTTTTTTTAATACGCTCGCCGAACATGAAGCGCCGCCAACGAAACTTTTTTTCATTAACAGTGGCGTGACCCTTACGACTACCGGCTCTGACATTATACCGGCGCTGAATAAGCTTGCGGAAAAAGGTGTGGATATATTCTCATGCGGGACATGCCTCGACTATTACAACCTGAAAGCCGCTCTTGAGGTTGGAAAGGTCGGGAACATGCGAGACCTCATTGACAGCGTATTGTCAAACAGCGTGATTTATCTCTAAAACTGTGTAATACTCCATAAAATTGTTCTATTCAACACTTTCTTCGAATAAATGACTCTATAGGCGTTTGGTGTCCGTATGGTATGTTTGTCAGTAATATCATATTGTTATATAATATCTGTTCAATTTGTTTGTCAGGTGGCGTATTTATTGCATGTATAATTTGACAGGTTTATTTGTTTGCTCAGGAAGGCACTATCCCGACCAAATAAATAATAACACCTGATAGGAGATAAAGCAAAATACCCGTGGACGGTTTCTACGGGTATTTTGCTTTATAGCGAAAAATAAGTATCTTCCCACCAAAATAAATTAATAGTTGAAAAAAATATAATTTACCAGTATGATTACATCGGTGTTCGGCGTTTCCCGTAACCTAAAGAGGAGGAGCTTATGCAACAGTACGTTGGAGATGTTTTCGTCAGTGAGCTGATAAAGAAACCGGTTTTGGATCAGCATGGCGCGGAGATCGGTGTGATAAAAGATTTTTCTATCGCGGCGGGTGCGGTCTTCCCGCAGATCAAGCATGTGATCCTGAAAAGCGGCAAAAAACTCCTCAAACTCCTCACAAAAGATATCAAGTACCTGAACGCGCGTATGGTAACCGCCACGATTACCGCTGATAGTGTGAAGGAGTACACAGAGGGCGAAGAGGAGTTTCTCGTCTCCCGTGATGTCCTAGATCAGCAGCTTGTCGATGTCGATGGCATAAAAGTCGTCAGGGTGAATGATATAAAGATCGGTAAGGTGAAGGGGAAGTTGAGCCTCATCGCTGTTGATCCCGGCGCGCGGGGGCTGTTAAGACGGCTTGGTTTTGAGAAGAGCGCCGAAAAGCTACTAAAAGCGCTGAACATAAAGCTTTCAGACAGTCTGCTGACCTGGAACTACATACAGCCGCTAGAACAAAAGCTCTCGAAGCTTACCCTCACCGTCCCGAAGCAAAACCTTTCGACCCTGCACCCGTCTGATATCGCGCAGTTGATAAGCGAGGTGTCCCGTGACGAGCAGGAAGCGCTATTTAATTCACTTGAACTCAATGTCGCCGCAGAAGCGTTGCATGAGCTTGAGCCGAACCTCCAGGCGAGCATTATCTCCGGGATGGACAAAGAAGCCGCGACCGAACTGCTGGAAAAAATGCCACCGGATGAGGCCGCCGACGTGCTTGGTGATCTGCCGAAACCTAAGGCTGATGAGCTCTTAAACCTGATGGAGGAGGACGACGCCGAGGATGTTATAGAGCTTCTTGAGCATGACGATGACACAGCCGGCGGTCTCATGACCACTGAATGTATCGCGCTCCTGCCGGATTTGACAGTCGAAGACTCCATGAAGGAGTGGAAACTGCAAGCGCCTGATGTTGAGGCGGTATACACGCTTTACGTCACAAATAAAGCTGAAAAACTGCTCGGATTTGTCACTCTCAAGGACCTGATGTTGGCAAAAAACAAGACGATAATCGCGTCTATCATGCGACCACCGGTAAAGACCCTCCAAACCTCTGACGATAAGATGCGTGTAGCGACGATAATCTCGAAGTACAACCTGCTCAGCGTACCGGTGGTCGATGACGACGGAACCCTGATGGGAATTGTGACTGTCGATGATGTCGTCGATATACTTCTGCCACCGGAATCACGAAAGAAGAAGCATATCCTAAAGTAATAAGGCGAGCTTTGTCCACCATTTAATTTCTGGGCTAATGTAATAAAAAAACATAAAAGACTCTTGCCCAACCTGCTTTTATGGGACTGTTGCCAAATAGACATACTCTCATGTTTTCAAAAAAAACTGTCACCGTAAGTAGCTGTAAAAATGGGGTAGCGACCAACGGAAGCGTAGGGGCTTAAGCCCCTAAATTGTATTGGGCAACATGCCCATTATCAGACTGTTTCGTTTCTCAATGGCAACCTACGTGATTACTCCCCGCAATAAAAAAACTCGGGGTAGTAGCAGTTCTGAGGTGCGCACTCGACACCGAAGCGACCTCTGTACGCCACTTTTATCTTACTGTAATACTCATTGTCCGGTAGGCCTTCATCGAGCAGCCCCAGCGCGTACTTCAATAGTCGGACGTTTTCCACCTTCATCGAAAGCGGCGCTCCCCGCCCGACGATCTTCAGCGCGCGGACGTTAAAATCCCCAAGCTGCTTTAGTGCGCAGAGACCACAGCTATAACGCCGCTCCTGGATTGCCCACTGGCGTTGAGCGTCGATATACTTCGCGCTTTGGCTTGCGTCACACACGCCCTCGACAGTGATCTCATACTCTATCTCACATGGCCAGCGCTTTGTGGGGCTGATGTGTTGGAAGGTGCAATATCCTTCTATGTTCGGGCATTTACCGATCAGCATAAAAATATCATACTCCATGTCAGGGCAATCTTTCGCTATCTTCTTCATCTCCTCGAACGTCAGGTGGCGCGGCAGTACGACACGCTTGATCCCGAGCTCTTTGTAGAACTCCGCCACTTTATAGTTGTACACCTTTCCGAGTGTGCTGATATGTATCGGTAGGTCGATCCCAGATTCGTTGGTGAGCAGAATCAGCCCGACATCCGCGACAATTATTTCATCGACCCCGATCTCTTTTAGTTTCGGTAGCAGATCTTTTATCATCTCGTACTGAGGTGGTGAATAAAAAGTAGAGTTCATCGTAAAGTAGAACTTTTTACCCGCGTTATGTATTTCATCGATGATGAGTTTAAGGTCGCCAAAAGTTTTTATCTGTGCCGAGGCAAAATAACGTTGGTTTATCGATGCGAAGATCGAGTATTTTTCGAGCCACTCCTGCGGAACGAAACCGCCGTAAAACTCAGCTACGCCCTCTTCGAGAAGCGGCTGAACTTCCTCAAGTTTATCTATAGGTGTTATAATTTCCATTTCATAAGTATAATTGAAGCCCACAATATTGTCAACAGACTTTCATCTGTTTTCACGCTTTCTCAGGGGGTGGGGGACGCTTTAACGCGACATGGTATAAGTTAGCGCGCGAGTTATTAACCCGACGATAAAATGTATAGTGTAATACTCCTGCCGTCGTCCCGAACTTGAGGCGCGCCTCAAGGGCATGTTGCACAATACAATTTAGGGGGGATTTTTCCCTACACTCCCGTTGGTCGCGCCCCCACCCTTTTTTTTACGGGTACTTACAGCGACGACTTTTTCGAAAATAGGGAGAATTCTCTGTTTGGCAACAGTCCCCTCAAGTTCGGGATCTACCCGCGTTTATAGGATTCCCAGATCCTGAAATGAGAGACGCGTCTCAAATTCAGGACGACAGTTTTGGAGTTGTGCCGGAGTCTTTATATTTAATCGCCGGGTTAATATTTGATTCAGCACTTCTGAAATTACGATTTTCTGTAATTCAGTAAATGCTCTTAATATGTAGAATTTACTCATTAATTCGACTTGGAGTCATGCCCTTATCGCTTCTTCAGAAAGGGGTAACAGCGATAATGAATAGATGAAAAGCGTGCGTTAATCCTACCTTTTAAGAGGGCAGTCGTTTGGTTATAGGAAAAAAAAGAAAAAACTTTAATCGATGCTTAAAAAAACTTGCATTTTTTTTTAAAACCATTAAGATACAAGCTATTCTTTACACCAGGTTTCATTCTAGTTTGATAACAAGGTGGCAATGAGAAACGCTAGCAGAGTAGCGTGCTAGAGAGTCGATACCAGAGCCGACAGAGCCGGGATAGAATGCAATTTGAAATCACTCGAGTTTTCAGGGGGAAATAAACCTAAAATGCATCATAAGAAAAAACAAGTAGATAAGGTTGTCGTAGCGTATTCTGGTGGTCTCGACACTTCTGTCATAATTAAATGGTTACTTGAGTTTTATGAGTGTAATGAAGTTATCGCTTTTTACGCGGATTTGGGGCAGGGTGAAGATACATCACCATTAACTGAAAAAGCGATGCGGACCGGAGCGACAAAACTTTACATAGATGACCTCAAAGAAGAGTTTGTAAGGGATTACGTCTTTGAGATGTTAAAAGCGAACGCGATCTATGAAGGCTATTATCTTCTCGGTACGTCGATCGCGCGTCCATTGATAGCCAAAAGACAAATCGAAATAGCGCGTATTGAAGGCGCTGACGCGGTATGTCACGGCGCAACGGGAAAAGGAAACGATCAGGTGCGTTTTGAGCTTGCTTACCTTGCGCTTAACCCGAAGATAAAGATCATCGCGCCTTGGAGAGAGTGGGATTTCAAGTCACGGACCGCGCTGATGAATTATGCTAAGAAGCATGATATACCGGTCACCGCTACGGTTGACAAGCCATTCAGTACTGACCAGAACCTGTTTCATATTAGTTACGAGGGTGGTCTGCTTGAGGATCCATGGGCAGAGTCTACCTCTGATATGTACACAATGGCAGTACCGGTGGAAGAAGCGCCTGACAAGCCCGAGTACATTGAGGTAGAGTATGAGCAGGGGATACCTGTCGCGGTAAACGGGGAGAAACTCTCACCGGCGGCTTTGCTTAAAAAACTCAACGAGCTCGGTGGCAAGCACGGCGTCGGCAGGGTAGATCTAGTCGAAAACAGATATGTTGGGATGAAGTCTCGTGGAGTGTATGAAACTCCGGGTGGCACTGTATTGCATCACGCTCACAGAGCTGTTGAGTCGCTCACGATGGATAGGGAAGTCATGCGGATACGTGATTCTCTCATACCGGAGTATGCGAAGCTGGTTTACAATGGCTACTGGTTTTCACCTGAGATGGATATGTTGAGAAAAGTGATAGATGAATCGCAAAAAAATGTTTCTGGTACCGCGAGGCTTAAGTTGTATAAGGGGAGTTGCGCGACAGTTGGACGGAAATCGCCTAAATCATTGTACAGCACTGACCTGGCGACTTTTGAGGAAGAAGATGTCTATAATCAGGCCGACGCGGAAGGTTTTATTAACCTGAACGCTTTACGGCTCAAACTAAACAAACTAAACAAAGTAAACTAACTAAAGGAGAGTATAAATATGAAAAAAACACTAAAACCGATACTTTTATTACTTTTAACCCTTTTCTTGATTTCAGGCGGAGTAGCTAAAGCGGCTGAAGCCGACAAAAAATTTGATTTAGCGAAGAGCCGCGCGTTGCTGAGACACATAAAGCAGGGCAGTATGATGAACTACACAACTATAGGTTCATTGATAAAAAATGGCGCTGATCCAAACAGTAAAGATAATTATAAAAGAACTGTTTTGATGATGGTGGTTGAGGCCGGCAAAACAAATGTTGCTAAGTTGCTGATTAGCAGTGGCGCTGACGTTAATGTGATAGATGATATGCACCAAACTGCTCTGATGAGAGCGTATAAAAAAAATAACGCGGCTTTAATAAAACTATTAGAGGAGGCCGGGGCAACCATCTCTGATGAACAAAAAACTCAGATCGAAGCGGACATAGCGAAAATGGCAGCACAAAAAGCGGCGTCTAAAACGGCGGCAGAGCAGGCAAAAGCACTTCGGGTAGCACAAAAAGCGGCGGCGAAATTACAAGCTGATTTTAACGCAAGAGAAGAAAAAGCGATGCAAGCTCAACGTGCAGGGTTAGTTAGCACTAACAACGTGGCAGCGGTAGCGAAGGTTGCAGCAGAGAAAGCAGCGGCGGACGCGGCAGCGGTAGCGAAGGTTGCAGCAGAGAAAGCAGCGGCGGACGCGGCAGCGGTAGCGAAGGTTGCAGCAGAGAAAGCAGCGGCGGACGCGGCAGCGGTAGCGAAGGTTGCAGCAGAAAAAGCAGCGGCAGCGAAGGCAGTGGCAGATGCGGCGGCAGCAAAAGCGGCGGCAAAAGCAAATATCGCGACGACTCTAAGGGAGTCAGCGACAAAGCAGTTAGAGGTTGCTAAGAGTTTAAGAGAAGCTGCTTCAAAGCTTGAGGCGGCGGCGGAAAAGCAACTCCAAGTATTAAAGCAGATGGGGAAATAAAGTATTAGAGCTGTAATTATTGAGGAGGAGGACAACAAATGAAGAGACTTTCGTATCTTGTGATCGCGATGCTTTTAATATCATGCTTGTTTGCGTGTGCGGTAAAAAGGGCTCCCGATCCCAAGTTGGACAGAGATTTGCTGTCGATTGCTCTTGCTCCTGGCAACAGACCTGAGAAAGTGGAAGAACTCTTGGATAGTGGCGCCGACGTAAACGCTAGAGATAGCTACGGAAGAACAGCGTTGATGAAAGCGGCACAAAAAGGGAAGCAGCAGATTGTTTATATTCTTATTGAGAGTGGCGCTGACGTAAATGTAGTGGCTGAAACCGGTGAGACAGCTTTGAGCAATGCTCTGGCAGGGAGAAAGCACGCCTACAAGGAAATTGTAAAACTATTAAAGGCGGCAGGCGCTACAAAGTAAATAAGATGAAATAGTTTTTTTCACAAGCCCGCTTGAAGATCTATTGATTCTTCAAGCGGGCTTCTTATTTTCAGCTTATACTTTGTGGGGTAATATATGATTTGACAAAGTTTGAAAAAAATCTTATATTTATTTTTTAGTAATATGGTTAGTTACTATTTGAGTAAATTAAAATGAAAAAAGATAATATTATCATATTTGATACAACATTGCGGGACGGGGAGCAATCGCCGGGCGCGTCTATGAACATCGAAGAAAAAATAAAGATCGCCAAGTGCCTCGCTAAATTAAATGTTGATGTGATCGAAGCGGGGTTCGCGTTTAGTTCCCCGGGGGATTTTGAGGCGGTTAAACGTGTAGGTATGGAAGTTAAGGGTCCGACTATATGCTCGCTCGCGAGATGCAAGCCTGAGGATATAGATACAGCGTGGGAAGCTTTAAAACATGCTGAAAAACCGCGTATTCATACCTTTATCTCCACTTCGGATATTCACCTGAAGTATCAGTTTCGGATGACTCGTGAGCAGGCGCTCGAGCGCGCCGTTGAGATGGTGGCGAGGGCGAAGGGGTACGTTGATGATGTTGAGTTTTCACCGATGGACGCGACCCGCACAGAGCCAAGCTACCTTTATCAGATGGTTGAGGCGGTTATCGAGGCTGGCGCGACAACTGTAAACATACCTGACACGGTAGGGTACTCAATGCCGTACGAATTTGGTAAGTTGATACGGGGTATTAAGGAGACCGTACCGAATATTAATAAAGCTGTCATCTCGGTACACTGCCACAACGACTTGGGGCTTGCCACAGCGAATTCACTCGCGGCGTTGCAGAATGGCGCGATGCAGGTGGAGTGTACTATCAACGGTCTCGGTGAGCGTGCCGGTAACGCCGCGCTTGAGGAGATCGTCATGGCGGTCAAGACACGCAAGGATTTTTTCTTCCTTGGCACACAAGCGAACACGAAAGAGATCATGAAAGCGAGTACTATGGTCAGCCGGATCACCGGTATCAACGTTCAGCCGAACAAGGCGATTGTCGGCGCGAACGCGTTCGCGCATGAGTCAGGCATACACCAGGACGGGGTACTCAAAGAAAAAGAGACGTACGAGATCATGTCACCTACTTCGATAGGCCTAAAGAAGAACACGCTCGTAATGGGGAAGCACTCTGGTAGGCACGCGTTCAGAAAGCACACCGAGGAGATGGGATACAACTTCTCCGACGATGAGATAAACAGCTTGTTTGAGCGCTTCAAGCTGCTAGCTGACCAGAAGAAGGAGATATTCGAGGAAGATATAGAGGCTATTATCGCGGATGATATTTATCGGATTTCCGAACATTATAACCTTAAGCATCTGCTTGTCAGCAGTGGTACAGAGCAGAAGCCGCAAGCGAATATAACGCTTGCCATCGACGGGAAGGATCACGAAGGCGAAGGCGCGGGAGATGGTCCGGTGGATGCCGCGTTCATGCTGATACAAAAGATGACCGATACAAATTATAAACTGTTGTCATATTCAGTCAAGTCTATCACCGGAGGTACAGACGCGTTGGGTGAGGTATCGGTGCGGCTCAAGCATAACGACAATATTGTGCATGGTAATGGTTCTGATACAGATATTATTCTGGCAAGCGCGAAAGCTTACGTCAACGCGCTTAACCGTATGCACTACAAAAAAACGAAAAAAAAGCAGAGGAGCGTATAAATGCAACTGCCGATGAAAGCCGCGCTTATCTTGCTGGCGTATATTGCCGGTTCGATCCCGATCGGGGTGCTACTCTCAAAACTTACGGGTGGAAAAGATGTCCGCGCCACCGGTAGCGGGAATATCGGCGCGACTAACGTCTACCGCGTAAATGGTAAGACGCTTGGGATATTGACACTGCTTGGCGACGCTATCAAGGGCGCGCTCCCGACAGCTATCGCTATCAACTACGACGGCGGGGCGGTTCTGATATCGCTTGTCGCGCTGGCGGCGATCACCGGGCATCTTTTTTCGGTGTTCCTTCAGTTCAAGGGCGGTAAAGGTGTTGCCACCGCGATGGGGATATTTCTGCTGATCGCGCCGATACCACTATTAGTCGCGGTTGTTATCTTTACATTACTACTAAAAAAATTCCGGTATGTCTCGCTGGCGTCTGTTTCGGCGGCAGCGTCAATACCAATATTAGTTGGATTGTTGCTGACAGAAGACTTTAAGGTGTACATGTTTTTTTCCCTTTGCGTTTCGACCTTGATTATCTATAAGCATAAGGCGAATATAATAAGGTTACTAAACGACGACGAACATAAAATATAATCGAGTATGAATGTTAAAAGCGATACCTCGGAAAATTGTCATTAAATTAGGTAGTTATCAAAGACTACATACGACCCAGCTTGTAATACTTAGCTTTGCTATAGTCATTATTGTTGGGACGATACTGTTGTCACTTCCGATCTCATCAAACAAGGGACACCTGTCATTTATTGACGCGTTTTTTACCTCGACGTCAGCGGTATGCGTTACCGGTCTTATCGTCGTCGATACGGCGAAAGACCTCTCACGGTTTGGGCAGTCTGTCATACTTCTACTGATCCAACTCGGTGGTCTTGGTATCATGACGTTTGGCGTCGTCTTCACTGTCATGCTCGGCAGGCGGATCAACGTGAAGGACCGGATGCTTGTGCAGGGTACGCTCTACCACTCACCGCTTAAGGATATGCAACAACTGATACGGTCTGTTCTTATCGCGACAATATCAATTGAGCTGATCGGTTTCGCGATTTTATTAACGCGCTGGATACACATATTTCCACTAAATGAGGCGATTTTCAACGCGCTCTTTCATTCGGTGTCGGCGTTTTGTAACGCGGGTTTTTCTACTTTTTCAGACAGTCTTGTCGCGTTCAAGGGCGACAGTGTGGTGAACTTTACCATCATGGTCCTTATTGTTTTAGGTGGTCTCGGTTTCCTCGTTCACGCTGATGTCAGAAACTTCGTCCGCAGAGACACACCGCGCAAGCAACTATCACTCCACACGAAGATAACCCTGACATTTTCAGCGATTCTTATCATCGTTGGAGCGTTGTTTATTTTAGTCATTGAATTCAACAACCCCGAAACACTCGGTGATCTGAGTGGGAAAGAACGAGTGTTAAGCGCTATTTTTCAGTCAGTCACAACGAGGACAGCAGGGTTCAACACAATCAGCATCGGGGCGCTTACCAACAGCGTACTCTGTTTTATGATGTTCCTTATGTTTGTCGGCGCGTCATCGGGCTCCACCGGCGGCGGCATAAAAGTCAGCACGCTCGCGGTACTTTTCGCGATCTTCAAGAGTCGGATATCGGGCAAGGAGGAGGTCAGCATGTTCAGGCGGACGATACCGTATGAGACCCGCTCCCGCTGCCTCACGATATTTGTCGCGTCCATTTTTGTACTCATATTTTTTGTTATCGCGCTTTCTATATCAGAGTCCAACAATGCTCTCTTGAACTCAAGAGGAGATTTCTTTGAGCTCGCGTTCGAAGCGGTATCAGCGTTGGGAACCGCGGGGCTTTCTACCGGAATTACAAACAAACTCTCTGATACGGGCAGGTTTTTGATCACCTGTATGATGTTCATCGGTCGGGTCGGACCGCTTACCGTAGCGCTCGCGATAGGGCGCAAGGAGCAAAAAGGTGTCTACCAATACGCAGAAGAAAATATTATGGTGGGGTAAATTCCCCTCATCCGGGAAAACGGGAGAATTCTCCCTGATCACGTAATTAGGAGTAACACATGAAAAAGAAAAGGTATTTCGCAATCATTGGTCTCGGGAGCTTCGGCTACCACGTAGCCAAACGGTTGTACGAACTCGGTCACGATGTGATAGCGCTCGACCATAACAAAGATCCGGTGCAGAGCATCAAGGACTTCTCCACGCAGGCGATCATAGCCGATGCGTCTGACAAGGAGACTCTCAGTTCACTCGGGATGAAAGATGTCGATGTAGCTGTCGTGAGCCTCGGTGATAAGATGGATACCAGCTCGCTTGTTACGCTTTATCTGAAGGAGCTCGGGGTCAAAGAGATAGTCGTGAAAGCGTTGACGCTCGACCATGGTATCATGCTAGAGCTCATCGGCGCGACAAAAGTCATATTCCCAGAGCGGGATATCGCTATAAGAACCGCCGAACGGCTCAGTGCCCCGAACATCCTCGACCAGATAACTTTCCTTGAGGGGTACAGCGTTGTCGAGCTTGACGCCCCAAAGGAGCTACTCGGCAAAACGCTCAAAGAGGCGAATGTCCGCGCCAACTACGGTATCGCGATAGTTGTGATAAAGCGGAAAACACTCGCGGATCTGCCGGCGAAAGTAATCATCGCCCCGCACGCTGACGAGAGGATAACAGAGGGCGACCTGCTGGTCATAATCGGTGAGGATGAAAAACTAAACACGTTTAAACTACTATAGGTGAACCATGAATATTCGGGAAAAACTTGAAGCGATCGAAGCCGATACATTAAG
>JAJRXV010000242.1 GCA_024276115.1 Deltaproteobacteria bacterium | reverse complement strand
TTCGCTCAGTTTTGTCCTGGCTCCCCGATAGAAGCGCTCGGGGATGACGGTGTCTTCCCTATCGCGATGACATAATATGAGCTTAAAGCCTCATCGGCATTATAACCGAGATGAATTTCTCATCATTTTGCGGTCTTATCAAACATTGCGTCGTCTCGTTTTTTAGCTCAAAGACGACATTCTCTTTATCTGTCGCGTGCAGCATATCCATGATATATCGCGCGTTCAACCCGATGATTATCTTCTGACTAGATGAGGTCTCAACAGTGATAGCTTCTTTTGCCTCACCATATTCAGAGTTGTTGGACGCGATAGTCATAACACCATCTTCTATCTCAAATTTTACCCCTTTATATTTGTCCGTAGAAAGGAGTGATATTCTTTTAAGTGATTTTAAAAGTGAATTTTTATTTATAATTGCCCTAAACTCATTCCCCTGCGGGATAACCTGAAGGTAGTTAGGGAAAGTCTCATCAATCAGCCTGATAGTGAGCGTATCAGTACCGATATTTATCATAAAATTATTTTTCATTATTTTAAATTTAATATTATCATCATCAGTATCGTCGATGATCTTCTTTATCTCTAATACGCCTTTCCTTGGCACGATTACAGGCGCGTCAATATTGACATCTATATCACGGGTTATCATCGCTAATCTATGACCGTCTGTGGCGATCATGTTGATACCACCCTCCGCGTTCTTCTCAATATAAACACCGTTTAGGTTGACTCTGCTTTCCTCTACCGAAACAGAGAATATAGTTTTGTCTATCATCTCTTTTAAGATGTTTTTGTTTACGTTGATATATTCCTTCTCGTCAGAGTCTTCTGGGAGTGAAGGGAACTCATCCGCCGGTAGTCCAACTATCTTAAAGTTGATGTTGGCGCATTTAATAGCGAGCCAGTTATTTTCGTCTTTTTTGAAATGTATCTCTTCATCAGGAAACTCTCTTATGATCTCAAATAGTTTTTTAGCTGAGATAGTGATAGAGCCTTCTTCCTTTATTTCCGCTGGTATCGAGCCTGAAAAACTTACTTCAAGGTCAGTAGCGAGTATACTCAATGAATTGTCACCGGTTTTTATTAAGGCGTTTGACAATATAGGCATTGTGTTCCTACGTTCTACGATACTTTGGATTTTAGATAAACCCTTTAAAATGTTTTCTCGGCTTACAGTAAATTCCATAACCTCTCCCCTAGTTATTATATATTTTATATAAATAATAAAAAACAGTAATAATAATAAGTCCTGTTAGTTTGTTAATAAGTCATTTAAGTATTCAGTATAATTACTGAATGTTCTGTTTAAAAAGTATTGATACATTTTTTGCAAAACCAGTCAAATTGTGTGTAAAAAAGTACCAACAGTTTATGCACAAAAAAATATACAGCGAACAAACATACTACTCAACATCAAAGAGACAATATTATAAACTGATTTATGAATTAAGTAAACCAGTAATTTTTTCAATTTGTTGTGCGAGGAGAGGATCCTTCTTTATCTCCTTCTCCATCTTCTTAGAGGCGTATATGACCGAAGAATGATCACGCCCTCCGAAATGTGACCCTATCTCAGGGAATGACGCTTTTGTAAGTTTTCTGCAAATATACATAGAAATATGGCGCGGTCTAACTATCTGCTTGATTTTTTTTGGTGATTTTAGATCACTTACCTTCAGACCAAAGTAATCCGCCACCAGCTTTTGCACCTTCTCCACTGTGACAATACTCTCCCTGATAGAGATTATATCTTTCAGCGCCTCTTTCGCCACATCAAGTGTTATGTCACATTTTCTTAAACTAGCGAATATTATTGTCCGCAACAGACAACCCTCAAGCTCACGGACGTTTGAGTTTCCGCTAAGCGATGAAATGAAAAAAGCTACCTCATTAGGGAGAATTATCCCCTCTAACTCTGACTTCTTCATTAATATCGCTACCTTGGTTTCTATATCCGGTTGCTGGATGTCGCTGATAAGCCCCCACCCGAACCGGGATCGCAACCGCTCCTCGAGTTTCGGTATGTCACGCGGAAGTTTGTCGCATGTTATGACTATCTGCTTTCGCGCGTCATAAAGCGTGTTGAATGTGTGGAAAAACTCCTCCTGCGTACGATCCTTCCCCGCGATAAACTGAATGTCGTCGATAATCAGCAGATCCATCTTCCTGAATTTATCCCTGAACTCCTCCATCTTCTGATATCTGATAGACCTGATCAGCTCATTGGTAAAATTTTCTGATGAATAATAGCATACCTTCGCGTTCTTGTTCTTTTGTAATTTTCTGTAACATATCGCCTGGATAAGATGTGTCTTACCGAGACCTACATCACTGTATATGAAGAGCGGATTATACTTGCTAATATCGTTTTCCGCTACCGCCATCGCCGCGGCGTGAGCGAATTCATTATTTTTTCCAATAACATAGGTGTCGAATTTATATTTCTCATTCAGCACCATGTTGTTTTCAATGACGCTATCACCCTCTTCGGTGGATTTATCCTTACTATTTTTGGCTGCTTCCTTCTGTTCTTTCCTTTGTTTCTTCTCCTCTTCAGCTTCTCGCTTTTCTCTTCTTTATAAAAATTCTGACCATCTATCTTGAATACTATAGCGTGATCATCACCAAAAATAGAGTGAACAGAATCCTCAATAATAAACAAAAAGTTGTCTGATATCCAATCTTTAAAAAATTTACTCGGTACTATAAGCGTTAGGGACGACTCGTCAGCGGAGCCAAATTTAATAGGTTTTATCCATGTATTAAAATTTTGCCCTGTCATTTTGTCACGAATATCCAATAATGTACTAAGCCATTTATTTACCATGTAAATTTAATCCTAATTTATTGTAATTAATTGGAATTACTCACAGGTTTACTAACACCTGTTGATAACTTGAAAAAACCTTTAATAAAGCGTAAATAATAGTACAATATGATAAATAATTTAGCAAGAAAATTTTATAAATATTTTATTGCCTGTTGAAAACATTGATGTTATTTATTTTATACTGTAAAAACTTTTATTTATACTTAAAAAAACACCTTATTTGATAGACAGGTTATTATATAAAGGGCATGTTGAAGCCCCTACGCTTCCGTTGGTCGCTACCCCGTAATATCCATAACTTACAAAAGACGATTTTACATAAAATCGGTAATTTTGCTATTTGGCAACACTCCCATAAAAAATACTCCCGCAGACATACCCACCGTCATTCCCGAGGTAGTAATCGGGAACCCAGGACTAGAACATATTGAGCGAAATAGAAAAATAAGTATTTGTATTTGTTAATTTTAACAGGATGTTTTGAACATGGATCCCCGATAGAGACACTCAGGGATGACGGGGCGAGAATACAACATAAAGACTCCTGCATGACCTGCTTTTATGTATAAAAACTACTGCCGTCGTCCCGAACTAGTTTCGGGATCTACCTGGATTTATTAGGATTAGCAGATCCTGAAATAAATTCAGGACGACGGTTTTGGAGTCGCGCAGGAGTCATACATATTTAATCGCCGGGTTAATATAAAAAAATGGAGTAAGTTGAGAGCTGTAATATACTTGATTAATTTTACCTGATATGCTATGTAAATACAGCTGTAAGGAAAGGAAATTATGACCAATCCAAAGAAAAAAACAGTTGTTGTTTTAGGGGCCGGACCGTGCGGTATGACAGCCGCATGGGAGTTGTCGAACTCTGGCTATGATGTCATTCTTGTAGAAAAGGATGACGGTGTCGGTGGGCTTTGCCGGACTAATGAACTTAATAAACACAGGTTCGATCTCGGGGGGCATCGTTTTATCACGAAGAGCGAACGGCTCCTCAACATGGTGCTCGATCTGATGAAGGAAAAGCTGCTAGTCGCTACAAGAAAGAGCGTGATCCTCCTGCGCGGTAAGGAATTCGAATATCCGCTCGCGGTGAAGAACCTCTTCAAAAATCTCGATTTCTTCCTCTTCGCGAGAGCGATATTCGACTATTCATTAAAATCATTCAACTGGGACGAAGAGGCTGAAAAATCCTTCGAAGGCTGGATAAAAAACCGGTACGGCAAAACTCTGTACGACCTCTTCTTCGGCCCTTACACCGAAAAACTCTGGGGGATGAGTCCGGCGGAAATATCATCGGACTGGGCAGTGCAGAGGATAGCCGCGCTGAACCTGCGGGATGTGATATTGCACCTGTTCAAGCTGAAAAAAGACAAAAAACGGACATTCACCAAGCGTTTTTATTACCCCGAAAAAGGGATCGGGCAGATGTTCGACTGCATCCGCGATCATATCGAAGGCAATGGCGTAAAAATACACCTTAAATCCAAACCCATTGAAATAACTACAAAAAATGAAATAGTCAAGTCGCTTACTATAGACAACGATGGTGATCAGAGAGTGATACCGTGCGATTTTGTCGTCTCAACGATACCGCTGAACGACTTTAGCGCGCTTTTTGTAAGTGAGGAAGAGAAGCTTAAACTCGCGGAAACTCTAAAATATAGGTCGCTACGATTTTTGAATGTGCTCGTGGATAAAGAGCAACTCAGTCCGAACACCTGGATGTATGTTTCTGAGGCGAAGTACTTCATGACGCGGATACAAGAGCCGAAAAAACGGAGTCCGAAAAGTGCGCCAGTGGGGAAGACCTCAGTGATGCTCGAAATACCGTGCGATGTCGGGGATGACATTTATACCTGCAGTGATAAAGACCTGTTCGAACGCGGAATGGCGGATCTGAAGCGGATTGGCGTCGATCTGACTGGTAAGACTGGCGAATATTTCACCACTTTCGCCGATCATGCGTACCCGATATACAGCATCGATTACAAGGAGCGGATACAAGAACATCTTGATATTGTCGAAAAATATTCCAACGTAATAACATGCGGTAGGCAGGGGCTTTTCCGGTATATTTTTATGGATACCGCGATGGTGATGGGGCTTAAGGCGGCGGATTACGTTATGGGGAAGGCGAATTATGACGAAGTCTATAACCCCGGGCTCGAAAAATCGCTCTTAGAAGTTAAGAGTATTATTGAGGATTTGACGACAGAGTAGTTAATAAAAATAGCTTGAACGCAAAAACGTTGGGCGACTCTATCTTATCGCCCAAAACTCTCCCCACCGTCACCACCCGTCATTCCCGAGGTTTTAATCGGGAACCCAGGACTAATCTCTGAGCGAAGCGAATAAAATACGTTTCCCCTTCAAAACAAATTATGTCGTTAACATCTTTACTCTATTAGGGACTGTTGCCAAATAGAGTATTATCCCTGTTTTCAAAAAAGCCATCGCTGTAAGTACCTATAAAAAGGGGGTACAACCAGCATCGCGATGCTCGGGGGGGTAGGGGGAAATCCCCCTAAATTGCATTGGGCAACATGCCCTATTGCTACCACACCCATGATATATTCGCTTGACCTGAACACTCCTAACATGCTATAAATTTATCATGTTTTATCATAAAAAATACGATGTAATCATCGTCGGTGCCGGCCATGCCGGCTGTGAAGCCGCTCTCGCTACCGCGCGGCTTGGTCTGCAAACTCTTCTATTTACTATCAACCTTGATACCATCGCTTTGATGCCGTGCAACCCCGCTATCGGGGGGCTTGCGAAGGGGCATCTTGTTCGGGAAATCGACGCGCTCGGGGGTGAAATGGCAAAAACCATCGACGCCGCCGGCATCCAATTTCGCACACTTAATATGCGTAAGGGTCCCGCGGTTCGCGCTTCTCGGGCGCAGGCTGATAAGCTGCTCTACCGATTGAAGATGTTGAAGGTGCTTGAGGCGCGAAAAAACCTCGACATAAAACAGTCTATGGTCGAGGAGCTTATCACTGAAGGCACAAAAATAATTGGTGTAAAAACAAATATCAGCGAGAAATATCTCGGCGATTCAGTGATAATAACCACTGGCACGTTCCTGCGTGGTCTTATACATATTGGGCTGGAAAATTTTTCTGCCGGTCGCGCGGGCGAGTTCGCCTCCAACCGTCTTTCTGATTCACTAAAGGGGATTGGACTTAAGCTCGGAAGGCTCAAAACCGGTACCACCCCGAGGCTCGATGGGAAGACGATAAATTTCACAAAGCTTGAGGCGCAACCCGGAGATGACCCACCAAAGCCGTTTTCCTTCTCTACAAAGGAGTTACCGCAGCGCCAGCTCCCTTGTTATATAACGTATACAAATAAAGAAACGCACAAAATAATTCTCGATAATCTTGACAGATCGCCGCTTTATTCCGGGATTATTGAGGGGATTGGACCTCGTTATTGCCCATCTATAGAAGACAAAGTGGTGCGTTTTTCGGATAAAGATCGACATCAGATATTTTTGGAGCCTGAGGGTTATGAAACGAAGGAGTACTACCCGAACGGCATTTCGACGAGCCTTCCGGTGGATGTTCAGCTTAAATTGTTGCGGACGATTCCCGGGCTTGAGTCTGTCGAGATCATGCGACCCGGCTACGCGATAGAGTATGATTATGTTTTTCCGACGCAGTTGAGACCGACGCTGGAGACAAAGGCGATCAAGGGGCTTTACCTCGCCGGTCAGATAAACGGGACTTCAGGCTATGAGGAAGCGGCGGCGCAAGGGCTACTCGCTGGAATAAACGCCGCGCTAAAAATAAAAAATGAGCCCGAGCTCGTCCTAAAAAGATCAGAGGCGTACATCGGGGTGTTGATAGATGACCTCGTGACGAAGGGGACGAAGGAGCCGTATCGGATGTTTACCTCGCGGGCTGAGTATCGATTGCTTTTGAGGGAGGATAACGCTGACCTCAGATTGATGCCTCACGGTAGGAGAATTGGACTATTATCTGAAAATTCTATTTTAGAGTTCGAAAAAAAGGCTTCACAAATTGCCGAGATTAGAGAGTTCCTCGCCTCACGCAGGGTAAGCCCTTCAAAAAAAGTAAAATCGATTTTTGAAGGCATTCTGCCCCCAGAATCAATAAAGCCCGGAAATCTAGAAAATCTGCTCCGCCGACCAGAGCTTTCGATAAATGATTTGGCGCTTTTGCATGAAAGCTTGCTGGAGTATCCGCCTGATGTCCTTGAGCAGGCAGAAGTGCAGGTAAAATACGCGGGCTATATCTCAAGGCAGATCGAACAGGTCAAACAGTTCAAAAAGCTCGAAGAAATATTGATCCCTGACAATTTGGACTTTACGACCATCTCCGGACTCTCTATCGAGGTGGTGGAAAAACTAACCGAAATACGTCCCGCGAATATAGGTCAAGCTTCAAGAATTTCTGGAGTCACCCCAGCCGCGGTGTCGATTCTGCTGGTATACATAAAATCATAGGTGAAGTGATAACTTGAGATGTTTCACGTTAAACATCTCAAGAAAACCCACGCTACCAGCGGTGTCGCGAGTATTTTACACCTATTTTTTTCTCTCTGTCCGCTGCTTTTTCTCTTTAGTCAGTAAGGTTGTACGGCTCATGCTGTCGCTTCTTGCTACTCGACAACGCGTTGTTTCGGTAGTAATATCGAAAAAGACGTGCCCTGATTTTTCTTTGACGATACCTCAATAATACCGTTATGCGATGTTATTATCTTGTGGACGATCGCGAGCCCAAGCCCGAGACCGGAGTGTTTGGTGGTGAAGAACGGATTGAACACCTTCTGGATATCTTCTTTTGAAATGCCCGGACCACTGTCCTCGACGATGATCTGAATATACTCAGAGTTATGGGTCGCTGAAATTTTTTCCTTCTCGCTTAGTCGCCGAACAGAAACAGATATCGTGCCGGGTTTTTTCATAGCCTGCACCGCGTTCAGAACAAGATTCAGCAGTACCTGCTTTATCAGCTCAGGATCAGCGTCTATCCCGCATGAATCATTGTCGATATCTTTGATGAGCTCAATATTCTTCTGCGAAGACGCATACTCAGTGAATATAAGCGCGTCGCTGATAATCTCACTCAGATCGACCGGCTCAAACTTTGGTCTGACATCTTTCGTAAAGAGCAGGAGGTTGGAGGTGATGTTCGTGAGGCTTTTCACGCCGGCTATAATATTGTCGGCAAGCTCCTCCTTCGGTTCATCGCCCTTCACGTCTCTTTTTAGCAATGACGCGAAAAGCTCGATCGCGCCGAGCGGGTTTCTGATCTCATGAGATATCCCCGCCGCCATCTCGCCCATAGCCTCTAAGCGGTTCTTCCGCTCTACCTGTTCCTCTAGCCTTCGCAGATTAGTCACATCCTCGAAGGCGATCACACTACCGATCCGCCGTTTTTTTCTATCGCTTAATTTAGAAATATAAATATTGATGATCTTCAAATCGCCGTTTTTGCACGCCACCTCACACCTTTCGAGGAGCCGCTTCCCCTCGTCGATAGGTAGCACCGCGTCTGGCTTGTCGTTAAGAGTATCGATGAATGACTTGTCTATTTCAGGGAATATATTGTTAATACTCCTGTCGATTATCTCCTCCTGCCTGACCCCGGTTATATCCTCGGCGGCAAGGTTGAAGCTTTTAACTTTACCATCGTTGTCGATTACGGTGACACCATTGGGGGCGTTTTCAAGAATATTCTGCAAATATTCCTGAAGCTCCTCCTTCTCCTTCAGGTTTTTTTCAAGCGTTATGTTCTTTTCAGCAAGCTCGATATTCAGGTCATTTACCTGTTGTTTCAACTTATCGTAAGATTGTTGTAGCTCTGCCGTAGCGGTATTGAACGAAGAGAACGCTTCTTGCAACAGCTCCATCTGCATGATATCATTGAGGTTGTTGGGTGTGTCGTTGTCGTTTTTCACTTTTTGGACGCCTTTAGCTTTTGTCGTAGCTCTACCTGCACAAGCTCTTCTTTCGCTGATCTCGCGTAGAACCCCTGGGTTGAGTTTTTCAGCAGAATATTGTAGTACCTCTTCGCGCTTTCGAGGTCGGCGCGCGCCTGGTAGCTTTTCGCCAGATAAAAGAGGTGCGTGTTATCACCTGTTTTCAAACTCTTATTTTTTATTTTTTCTGTCAAGCTCTTCTCATAGTACATCGTCGAGTTCAAGTAGTTTTTTGAAACAAATGAAAGCGATGCGAGACTAAGCAGAGTGTCGTTATAAATTTTGGCAAAAACCGACTCACCCCGGCGCTTCTTCGCTATCCTCAAAGCTTCCTTATAATAATCAATCGCCCTACCCTCCTGGCTCTGGTTGCTGTATGATTTAGCTATATCGGAGTAGATCTCTACTAGCGACAGCGGCGAGCTTTTGTTATGCTTGCTGGTTGTCGCCTTTTTCAGCAGGGTGATAGCTTCATCATACCGAGCGAGCTTGAACACTGATTTCGCTTTTATGGTATCAACCTCTTCCCTGAAGCGGCTTTTATGGAACCGCCCGAGGTGTTCGTCAGAATATTTTTCCGCGAGTTCGAAGCGCTGAGCCCCGAAAGCGGAAAGCGCGCTGAGGTATGTAAGCTCCTCATCTTTGTACTCGGGGTTCTCGTTCCGGATTTTTTCGAACAGTTCGAGCGCTGGCGAAAAGAGCTTCAGCTCCACCAGACTCCTCCCGACGTAGTATAGAACGCCCGCCACGTCGCTACTGTACGCGCTTTTTATCTCTTCATCATACTCTTTGTACATCGATACGACCTTGAGATATTCTGCCGCCCGGTAGCGTTGAGCCACTATTTTATTCAGCAGTTCAATGATATTTGTTAAGCTCGTATCAAAATAAGTGCCGAGCGGATAATCGTCATTAAGTTTTTTGTAGAGTTGCAGCCCTCTTAGATCGTTGCCCTGTTTGACCGCGATGTTCCCGAGCTCGAACAATGATAACTGACCGTATTTATTGTCTTTATTCTCAAGGTACGCTTTTGTGTAAACGCTTTTCATGTCGAGAACAAAGTTTATATCTGAGCTCTTATTTATTATACTGTACTTCTTAGGTCCGAGCTTGGCGCCAATCTCGGCGATCTTGAGCCTGCTCCGCACAGCCTCCTTCGATTTTGGGTAGTTTTTGGTGACGCGGAAATAGCTGTTAACCGCGTTCCTATAATCCTTGAGTTGGAGGAAACAGTCCGCGAGCAACTCGTAAGTCCTCTTAATGTTTCGATATTTCGGGTAGTAGTTGATTATTGTTGTGAGTATATGTATCGCCCGCTTGTAATCCTTGAAGTTATAGAGCAGTTCGGCGAAATACTGAGTAATTTTAGGGTCATACTTCGCTATACCCTTTGTCCTCGCGAAGTGCTTAAACGCCTCCTTCATCTCGTCGAGGTTGTAGTATGAATCCCCGAGAATAAAATTCGCCATTATGAGGTACTTTGATTTTGGGAAGGACTTCTCGAAATTTTTCAGAAGCTTGATGCTGTTTTTGTAGTCGGCGGCTTCATATCTCATCTTAGCGCTGTAAAAAAGCGCGCTTTCGATGTGCGGTCCAGTGCTATAATTCTCAATAAGTATCGCGTATTGGGCGATCGCCTCATAGGTATAGTTCATATATTTGTAGCAGTTAGCGATCTGAAAGGTTGCCCACGGAACAAATTTAGAGGTTGGGTACTTGTCAATTGCCGCCTCATATTCACGTATTATTTTTTTGTAATCGGGGCTCTTTCTCTTAACCGCCATAAAAAACTCGGTGTCGATACGCAGAAACGTAGCGGGTTCTTTGAACTTTGTTTTTGGGAACTCTTTTAGGAGTTGGTCGAATTTTTCCCTTGCGAGCGGGCTCTTTTTTTGAACGTAGTATTCGAGCGCTTTGCTGAAATAAAACGCTTCCCGCCCTTTAGTCCGCTTTGGAAAAAGCTTAAGCCGGAAAACCGGTGACTGGTCATGGAAGTCCTCATTCTCATAAGGCGTTCTGGAAAACGCCATCGCGGCAAAGAGTAGAGTCAGCGCTACCACGCCAAAGAGGATAAGGAACTGTTTTTCAAATGAGTGAAATATCCATCTCACATGTCTTACGTTAAGGTTTTTCATCAATATTTAGGCGAATAGTCTTTTTTGCTCCTCGACAGTATTAACAAGATTCTCGACGAAAGAGTCGAGCTCATTTTCATTTTTAAACATATTCTGAATAGCCGCGACACTCATCAGGTCTATCTCTTTGTCAGAAACAAGGCTATAACCGGTTTTTGAGCAGATGTAGTTCAGCGTGTCAACGATATCGACTGTTTCCTTCGCGTTCTCAGCCTTTGACGGATCATGGTGGAACTGGATGCACTCCTGAATAACAGAGGGCAGCTTCCACTTCTTCGCGACAAGCGCACCGACCTCAGCATGAGTGAATCCTAAAGCATTCATCTCCAAATATGCAAAAGGGGTCTTCGTGTTATACGCCTCCTGGACTATCGCGTTATACTGGTCCGGGATCTTTTTAGAGAGGATTATCTTGCCGATATCATGCAGAAGCCCACTCAGGAAGGCGACCTCCATCTTCCCGGCGCCGAGCTTTTTCCGAGCCAAATCTCTGCATCCGAACGCGGAAGCGAGCGAATGTTCCCATATCATCTTGTCCTGCAACCCCATCTTACCTTTAAAGAAAGCGTTCTTGGTGGAACTGGCGATAACAAGACTCGAAATAGTGTTGAATCCGATTATGCTTATCGCGTGCCCGAGAGAGCTGATCTCCTTCGAAAAACTATATAAAGCGGAGTTCGCTATCTTCAGAATCTTCGACGCGAGCGCCTGGTCAGTTGATATGAGGCGATGAATCGATTTTCCATCCATCATCGGGTTTGACATCATCTCCATTACTTTTGCCGCTACATTCGGCATTGGAGGGAGGTCTCCGGTCATCATCACAATTTTTTCAACGCTGAGGTTTGAGGCCATTTTACATCCTTTCAGAATACTTTATGTAATTTTTTATCACTTTTTTTTCGCTTCGCTCAGGCTTTTTATCATGGATTCCCGATAACTGCCTCGGGAATGACGTGGTGGACAATCGCGATTGACCGCCTGCTCTACGTTTTTACCCTCGACCCCTTTGTTCTCACACTGTCGCTATATCATCTTTTTGGCTGAATATCATATTCAGGAGCAGGTTTACAATCAACCCTAATATTCCGAACCCGAAGCTTACCAGAAGGACTGTACTTATCTCGTCAAATACGTTCCGACCACGGAATGAGCTGCTAACGACGATGATCGCGAAGCAAAGCATGAAAAAAAACGCGAACATCTGCCGATACATAAATCGTATGCTTAAACCCATAGCAACCTCCTTAAACCTTGTAAAAAAGTTTATTCGCTCCGCTCAGGCTTTTAGTCCTGGTTCCCCGATTACTACTTCGGGGATGACGTTGTGTAACTTCGGGGCTACAGTATGCCGTGTGACAGCGTGAAACCGAAGGATTGTTTTCCCGCGCTCCTACCGCACTCCTAACAGCCGCTTAAAGAAACCATACATAGTGCTTGAGCCGGGCACCTTCTCTGGGGTATCCCCGATCAACTTGCGCGCGATTGTCTCTATGCACTTCGCCGCATGTGAGTTTGGGGCGGTATCGAAAAACGGTTTCTGTTTTCTCACAGCATTAGTTACAATATTATCATACAGCATAAAACCAAAATAATCAATGCTCCTGCCCAAAAATTTTATTAAAATCTTATTCATGTTCTCGTATATATCTTTCGCTTCCTGGCTACTCCTCACATTGTTGACCAGCAACGCGATATCCTTCTTCGGCTGATTTTTTACCACGATCTTTATCAGGCTGTACGCGTCGGTTATGGAGGTCGGTTCAGGTGTCGTCACAACAACGAGCCGTCCGGCGGCCATAACCATATCGATCACGCTCCTGTGGATCCCCGCCGACGTATCTATCAGCAGGTAATCAGCGCTCTCCCTCAGCTTGAGGCACTGCTTCAGGCTTCGCTTCCGGTCGGTCACGTCGAGATTCGCTATCTCTTCCGCGCCCTGACTCCCCGGGATTATTGTCACCCCGTTCGGCATCTTGACGAGAATATCGCTGATCTCCTTCTCACCGCTCAGCACATCTTTCAGCGTGTACTTCGGGGAGATACCGAGCAGAATATCGATGTTCGCCAGCCCAAAGTCCGCATCGAAAATAACTACTTTCTTACCGAGCTTGGTCAGAGCGTAAGAGAGGTTGGTGACGATGTTGGTCTTCCCTACACCGCCCTTCCCCGAAGAAATAGCAATGATATTCGAGAACTGCGCGTTACTGTATGTCGCGCCCTCTTTACCGTTGAGCTTTTCGGTCATCTCCCGTAATTTCGCTGCCTGATCTACCAAATCTATTCCTTGTTCTCTATAGATAATGTGTTAGGCGTCAACCGCCCAACTCCCGTCATTCCCGAGTGTCCCACCCCGTCATTCGCGAGTGTCCCTATCGGGAACCCAGGCTTAAAACATCCCATTACTTTAATTCTTTTAAGTACTTTTTTTCGCTCCGCTCACCGCTTCTTATCCTGGTTCCCCGATTACTACCTCGGGGATGACGTTGTGGCGTCTCGGGGTGACGTGACCACACAGGGTCGCCCCTACGGTCTGTTTTTTTTAAAATTCTTCATTCATAATTCATAATTCTTCACTCTTTACGTTTCCAACAAAAGCTCGGCGATCTTCTCACTATCCGCCGTCATAATATCCTCAGGTACGTTCTGACCGGTTGTTATATATGATATCGGTATTCGGGAGCGTAAAGATAAATTTAAAATATTACCGCAACTTGAGGACTCGTCATATTTTGTGAAGAGTACTTTGGTGAAGTTGAGCTCTTTGAACTTTTTGAACGCGACAAACATGTCATCGAGGTTGGTGGTGAGGCTCAACACTAGGTGTGTTTCAAGTTCGGCCGCCCGCTTTGTGAGGATACTCTTTAGCTCGAACATCTGTTGTCGGTTGTGCGGGCTCATCCCGGCGGTGTCGATCAGCACGAGATCCTTAAACTTCAGGCTGTTCAGCGCGTCGGTAAGGTCATTTTCTGTCAGCGCGACCTCAACCGGAATATCCATAATCTTCGCGTATGTTTTTATCTGCTCGACCGCCGCGATCCGATATGTGTCGATCGTTATCAGCCCCACCTTCTTCTTCTCCTGAAGGGCATAAGTCGCCGCCAGCTTCGCGATTGTTGTTGTCTTCCCGACACCGGTCGGACCGACCAGCGCGACGATCTTCTGCTTCTCATCCATCTCAATCGGACCCGCGGTCTTTATCGAACTGCTGATGATCTTCCTCATCACGTCGAGCTTGTTCGTGTCGCCGCCCGCCGCGCTCTTTTTTTCGAGGAACTCTATCAGCCGGACAGCGAGTGGTTCTTCGACTTTGTTCGTTATCAGGGCGTTGTATATGCTTATAGTTTCATTAGGGAAATCCTTCAGCTTATTTTGCACAGTGCTGTGAAGGATCGCGTCCACTTTCTTGTCAAGGTTGTTGTATTTCGCGATAAAATCTAGAAGCTCCCGCTCCTCCTTCGTCGATGACTGCCGTATCGCTATCTAGCTCATCTCGGTTCGGAGTCTGTTCATCTCATCCTGAAGCGAATCAAACCGCGCCGTCGGCCAGTTCATATCCTCCTTCTTGAGAGTACCCTTCTCTTTTATCGTCTGCTTCGCTCTGAAATCATAGTCAGATGCCGCTGTCACCTCGATTATCGGTCTGCCGAGAAGACCGAACACACCACCAGCCTTCCGCACCTTTCGAGTGGAGAGGATAACCGCGTCCGGCCCGAGCTCCTTTCGGATCATCTCAAGCGCCTGCGGCATATCTATCGCTTCATATTTTTTTACCTTCATCGCTTTACCTTTTTGGTAATATTGTTCCCGCGCGTTCCACAACGTCATTCCCGAGTGTCAAACCTGTCATCCCCGAATGCCCACCCCGTCATTCCCGAATGTTTCTATCGGGAACCCAGGCTTCAAAACATCTCATTACTTTAATTCTTTTAAGTACTTTTATTCGCTCCGCTCAACGCTTTTATCCTGGTTCCCCGATTACTACCTCGGGGATGACGTCGTGCTACCTCGGGGGTGACAGGTTTTTTAATTCATCATTCATAATTTTTCACTCTTTCAACACTTCTACAGTCTTGACATTCTTCACTATTTCATTATGTGATAAGAACACGAGGTTCGGTAGTACTTTTTCAGTTATTCTGCGCAGTAGCGCGCGCAGAAGCGGTGTCGTCATGATGATCGGCTGATAGTTCATGTCCGACATCTTGGTCGATACCGCGGAGAACTTCTCCACAAGCTTATTCGCCAGAGTCGGGTCAATCGCGAGGATAATTCCATCCTCATTCCGCTTAACGTATTTCTGCAACTTCTGCTCTAGCGCGTGATCGAGCGTCGCCACCGGTATGCTCCCATCAACATCCTCGTACTGCTTCGAGATACTTCGGGCGAGCGCGCCGCGGACGTATTCTGTGAGGATTGTAGAGTCCTTCGTCGTTATCGCGTAATCCGCGAGCGTTTCTAATATCGTATGCAGGTCACGGATAGAAACCCGCTCAGATAGCAGGTTCTGGAGTACCTTCTGTATCTGCCCGACAGTCAGTAGCGTCGGTGTCAGCTCCTCGATAAGTTTCGGGCTCTTCTTCCCGACACCGTCGAGAAGCCCTTGCGTTTCCTGCCGTCCGAGCAGGTCTCTCGCGTTTGATTTGACTATTTCGGTAAGGTGCGTCGCGACAATAGTTGAGTGATCGACAACAGTGTAGTTGAGTAGTTGCGCGTGGTCACGCTCATTTTCTTCGATCCATATCGCGTCGAGTCCGAACGCCGGTTAACGGGTCGGTATTCCATTTACCTCCTCGCTCGTATCATCAGAACTCATCGCGAGCATATACCCCTGCAAAAGCTCATTGCGCACTACCTCAACGCCCTTTATCAAAATGCTGTACTGGTTCGGTTCAAGCTGAAGGTTATCTCTGATCCGTATCGGTGGGACGACAATCCCCATCTCAAGCGCCACCTGCCGCCGGATAGATTTTATCCTCTCGAGCAAGTCGCCGCCATGTTCAGGATCGACAAGGTTCAAAAGACCGTACCCAACCTCCACTTCGAGAGTATCGACATGCAGAAGCGGCGCGACTTTTTCCTCCTCTGTCAGCTCCTCAGTCTGCTCCTCTTCCTTTACCCTTTCCGCCTGCAACTGCTCGGCTATCGCCTCTTCCTCTTCTTTTTCACCCGCTTTACGTGTTATCAGCGCGACGATCCCGACAATAGCGCCAAGGGTAAAGAATGGTAGCACCGGCAACCCCGGAACACCACCGAGCGCGAACATCAACGCCGCGACTATCCAGAGCGCCATCGGCTCCTGCATCAACTGCCTGATTATCTCAGAACCCATGTTGGTGGAGCTGGCGGTACGCGTGACGATGATACCGGCGGAAGTTGAGACGACGAGCGCCGGTAGTTGTGACACCAGCCCGTCACCGATAGTGAGTAGAGTGTATACTTCGGCGGCGCTACCGATATCCATGCCGCGCCTTGTGATACCGATGATAAGACCACCGATTATGTTTATGACAGTGATGACGAGCCCTGCGATCGCGTCACCGCGGACGAACTTACTCGCACCATCCATAGCTCCGTAGAAGTCAGCTTCCTGCGCTATCTCCGCCCTTCTTTGCCTCGCCTCGTCGTCTGTGATGAGGCCTGCGTTCAGGTCGGCGTCAATGCTCATCTGCTTTCCGGGCATTGCGTCGAGGGTGAACCGCGCGGCGACTTCGGCTACCCTTCCGGCGCCCTTCGTGATGACGATGAAGTTGATGAGGACAAGGACGAGGAATATGACAATACCGACGATGAAATCATTACCGGCGACGAAATTCCCGAACGCGGCGATGATATCGCCAGCGTTCGCCGTCAGCAGAATAAGCCGCGTGGACGCGACATTAAGCGAAAGCCTAAAGAGCGTGACAACCAACAAAAGCGATGGGAATATAGAGAAATCAAGCGGTTTTAGCGTGTACATCGCGACCAGCATAATGATCAACGAAATCGTTATGTTAATGGATAATAGTATGTCCAGAATAAAGGGCGGTAACGGCACAAGCATAATGAAGATTATGCCGATTATGGCAACGGTGAGAATTATCCCGCTGTTTTTCATTCCTAGAGAGTCTTTAGCCATTTTACCCTTTGTTTACCCCTGTTTGTTGCTGCGGGTGTATTTTTAGTTGTAAAGCGTCAACCCCGTCATCCCCGAATGTTTTTATCGGGGACCCATGATCAAAATATCCCATTACATTAATTCTTTTAACTACACATTTTATTCGCTTCGCTCACCGCTCTTGTCCTTGGTTCCCGATAGAAACACTCGGGAATGACGTTGCGGCAGGAGTCGGGAATGACGGGCGACCACACCGGGTTGCCCCTACGGTAAAATTATTAATTATTAATTCATAATTCTTCACTCTATAACCCCTCGGCCCCTAGTTTTTTTATAAAATCCTTAGGTGTCATGATCGCCACTGGTAGCTTCGCTTTCTTCAACTTCGCGCGCGCGGAGCTATTTTGTTCGGGCGTAATCAGATAACCGCAACCGCTCTCTACAGCCGCCGCCAGAACATGCGCGGCTTTGCTACCGATTACTTTCGCGTACTTTGTCTCGCTGTTTACCGGTGGGAAAATTTCAAGCGTAAGCACGCTGATCATCTTATAAAACCGTGTCAAAACCACGTTGCCAAACCCGTTCTTCAAACTCGCGCGCGCCTCCTCCAAAATCAGGTCGGTCGTAACAGCGGTGAAGCGACCGTTACGGCAGAGGCTCATCACAACAGCGGAACCACAAGACGCGGAAGTCGCCGCGCAAAGAAAAACACCGGTATCGATAAAAATCTTTTCCCCCGCTCCGCTCACGTTAACTCTTCTCCAATATCTTCTGGGCTATTTTCATCTCCACCTCGCTCAGTTCATCTTCTTTCAGCCACTGCTGTATCTCCGATTTTTCGAATGTCCGCTTCTTTCCCGTCAACGCTCTCGGTCGTAGGATTATCGCCTCGTAATCGGTGAGTTCCGCGTCCAGCAGGTCGCCCTCTTGTATCCCGAGCGATTTTCGTAGCTTAGATGGTATCGTGATCTGAAAATTACGTCTTATCTGTAGTATCGGCATGTCGGTTCCCTGTGTTTTTCGAAATTTAAGAAACTATTAAATGCGGAATTCGTAATTTCTTAAATTTATAATATCGTAATGTCTGTTGTTTGTCAAATGTTATTGGGAAATCTTGTTATCGTAGAGAAGGATGAGCAACGTTTTTATTGCCCGTCGCCTTACCCGTTGTTGATGATGGGCAATA
>JAJRXV010000241.1 GCA_024276115.1 Deltaproteobacteria bacterium | reverse complement strand
CGAAGCGTTGCTACAACTTGCCGCCGCTATAATAACATTTAGGAAAACAGGGATTATTTACGGATAAGCTCTTAACAAAGACACAATTTTCTTGACAGTACCAAATCTGCTTACAGAAGCTTGAATACGAATCTACCGTACCTCTTCACTTACCAGAAGTACCCCGCACTCGATATCCCAAATACAACGAATTCTCTGGAGGGAAGTTTCTCTCAATTAAAAGAGTTGGTGGAAATACATTGAGGCATAAACAAAGAAATGAAAATGAAAATTATCGATGAAATACTAGGAAAATAGCCTCACATTTTTGATATTACGCAACTTATTAAATATAAAAAAAACGGGACGCATGATACGTCCCGTTTTTATTTGTTTCTTTTGTTTCTCTTAACTACTCTATTACATTCAACTTAATAGCAAGTTCCCTCAACTGTTTTGTGTCCACTTTGTCCGGTGCGCTGGTCATAACACAGGCTGCTTTTTGCGTCTTAGGGAACGCTATGACATCTCTGATTGAGTCCGCGCCGCTTAATAACATCACAAGCCTGTCGAATCCGAGCGCTATACCACCGTGTGGCGGTGCGCCGTACTCAAGCGCGTCAAGCAGGAATCCGAACTTCTCGCGTGCTTCCTCCTCCCCAATATTCAATAGCTCAAAAATTTTATCTTGCAATTGCTTAGAGTGTATTCTTATGCTGCCGCCACCGATCTCACTACCGTTCAGAACGAGGTCATACGATTTGGAGTAGACCTGTTCCACTTCACTTCCGAGCTTTTCGATATCTTCGTCACACGGTGCGGTAAATGGGTGATGTACTGAGTCATACCGCTTTTCATCAGCGTTGTAAGACATAAGCGGGAAGTCGGTGACCCAGACGAAATTATACTCACTTTCGTCAAAAAGTTCGAGCTTTTTACCGATATGCGCGCGCAGACGTCCCATATATTCGTTTACTGTATTTGTATCCGCCGCGCCGAAGAATATGATGTCGCCTTCTTTCAGCCCAACTCTTTCAGAGAGTTTAGCTTTTTCGTCATCGCTGAAAAACTTTACGATCGGTGATTGCCAGCTGTCTTTGTTTATCTTGATCCACGCCAAGCCCTTCGCGCCGTAGATACGTACGAAATCTGTCAGGTCATCAATATATTTCCTTGAGAGTTTCGCCGCCGCACCTTCTAGCTTCAATGTTTTTATCATTCCACCGTTTTTTACAACCGAGCTGAACACCTTGAATCCTGACGACGCGAATATGTCTGATACCTCGACAAGCTCAAGTGGGATGCGCAGATCCGGTGCGTCAAGACCGTATTTTGCCATCGCCTCATCGTAGTGTAGCCGTTTGATCGGCAGTGTTATATCGATATCGAGCGTCTCTTTGAATATCCGTGACATCATGTCATCCATGATTTCCATGATTTCTTCTGGCTCAACGAATGAGAGCTCCATATCTATCTGAGTAAACTCAGGCTGTCTGTCGGCACGTAAGTCTTCATCCCGAAAGCACTTGACGATCTGGAAGTATCTGTCATAACCCGATACCATAAGTAGTTGCTTGAATAGTTGTGGCGACTGCGGGAGTGCGTAAAAGCTCCCCGGATTCACACGGCTCGGCACCAGGTAATCACGCGCGCCCTCTGGAGTACTCTTTGTGAGGAACGGTGTCTCTATCTCGAGAAAACCACTGCTGTGCAAGTAGTCGCGCATAATTCTCGCGACGTTGCTCCGCATTATCATCTTCTTCTGCATTGATTCTTTTCGCAGGTCAAGGTAACGATACTTGAGACGCAGGTTTTCAGATATCTCGATGTTGTCATCCTCGTCTATCATGAATGGTAGCGGTTTTGACGGATTCAATATCCGCAACTCCTCGACAAATATCTCTATTTCACCTGTCTTGAGGTTTTTGTTCAGCGACTCATCAGGTCTCGGTCTTACAATACCTCGCACGGCGATTACGTATTCGTTCCGTAGTTGATGGCCTTTCGCGTGGGTCTCAGGGTTATGCTCTGGGTTAAACACCACCTGTGTGAGCCCCTTTATGTCTCGTAGGTCGATAAAGATAACGCCACCATGGTCGCGGCGCCTACGTACCCACCCCATCAGCACCACCTCTTCACCGATATTTGAAGCGTTCAACTCATCTAAATAGTGCGTCCGCTTCATTCCTTTTATGTTTTCGATCAAGTTATTCCCTCCTTAAAATCATTTTCAATTCTATATTATTTACCCGTTAAAATTCTCACCCAACAACTTCTTTATTCCCATAAGCGCCTTATACCGGTGGCTTATCTTGTTCTTCTTCTCCGGTGGCAATTCAGCGGATGTCACCTCATAGCGCGGTATGTAGAACATCGGATCGTACCCGAAGCCGTTCTTGCCCTGCTCCTTTTCGTTGATATAACCGTGCATCTTTCCGCCTGCGTGAAGCTCTTTTGTCTTGGCGTACACGAATACCATCGAACATTTAAAGTACGCTTTACGCTGTTCGCGCGGTACTCCCTTTAATAACTTGTACAACTTTTTATTGTTCTTCTTGTCGTCGCACTCGTCACCGGCGAACCTAGCGGAGAATATCCCGGGCATAAAATCGAGGTACTCAACGCAGATGCCAGAATCGTCAGCGAGCGTCGGTATTTTTGTGATTTCATATACCGCGCGAGCTTTTATCAGCGCGTTTTCGTAGAACGAGTAGCCGTCCTCGATTATTTCACCGATTTCCGGGAACTCTTTCAGTGAGAGGATTTCCCAACCGAAATCTTTTAAGATATGTTTTATTTCCCGTAGCTTACCCTCGTTTCTGGTAGCGACAATGATTTTTTTTATTTTATGCGTCAAGTTCTATAGTCTCGTTCTGTGTTATCATAAGTTCTTTGATGCCTTTTTTCGCGCTGTCCAGCATATCATTGAGCTGATCTTGCGAAAACGCCATCTTTTCCGCGGTGCCCTGCACTTCGACGAATTTCCCATTTCCTGACATAATAATATTCATGTCAACGTCAGCGTTTGAGTCTTCCTCATAGTTCAGGTCAAGCATTACTTCGCTATCGACAACCCCGACAGATATAGCCGCGAGCGAATCGGTCAGAGGCCACTCTTCAATAAGCCCCTGCGTCATCATATTTTTTAGTGCGATATGTATCGCTACGTAAGCGCCGGTAATAGACGCGGTACGGGTACCACCGTCAGCCTGTATGACATCGCAGTCGACGATAATAGTTCTCTCTCCGAGTAGCTTTAGGTCAACCACTGAGCGTAGCGATCGTCCGATCAGGCGCTGAATCTCATAAGTACGACCACCAACCTTACCACGAGCGGCCTCACGAACACCGCGTGTGTGAGTAGAGCGCGGTAACATGGAGTATTCAGCAGTGACCCACCCCTGCTCTGAGCCTTTCAAAAATGGCGGCACTTTTTCATCAACAGTCGCGTTGCAGATAACTTTTGTGTTACCTGACTCAATCAGCACCGAGCCTTCAGCGTATTTAATATAGTTTTTCTTTATCCTTACTTTTCGTAGTTCATCATTTTTTCTTCCACCAATTCGCATGTTTATCCTTACTATTATATGATTTTTTTCTACTGTAACAAGAGGCGTACCTCAAGTTCAGGGCGAGATTTCACGCTTTTTTGTGAATTTGCCATTTTTTCTGTCTGTTATATTTTTATAGCTCTTCACACTTTCATAAAGTGCTTTAGCAATATTGTTCAAGTGTGCGTTACTCTGGAGCATTTTTGAATCCTTCTTGCTCGTCAAGAAGCCGATCTCAGTCAGCACCGCTGGCATATTCGCTTGGGACAGCACCATAAACGGCGCCTGCTTAACGCCTCTGTCACGACTTTTTACCTTTGATACATAGTTTTTTTGAATTATATCGGCAAACTTAAAACTCAATTCTATCTGCTCACTGTTCGCCATATCCATCAGTATGAAGTCAAGCGTATCCCCGGCCTTATCCTCATCTTTAAACCAACCTTTGTTTTCAAGCTCTGCCAGCAGTCTTGCCTGCTCATCAGAGGCGTTCTG
>JAJRXV010000240.1 GCA_024276115.1 Deltaproteobacteria bacterium | reverse complement strand
TTCAAGCATGGCTTCTCATCAGGGCTTTACAACTCCGCCGAGGTTTACGCCTGTGGCGCGCACCTAGTCGCGGGAACTAATACCGGTAAGGTGATTAAATGCAGCTTCTTCGCCGGTCATCCGGTGGGAGATGTCAGCGATGGTCTGCTCAGTAACTTCAAACGCCTGAAGAAGATAAAGCTAGATGAACTTGAGTGCGACTGTAGTTTTGTTGAAGAGTGTCGGGGCGGATGCCGTTACCGGGCTTTTTTGTCAGGGGGGATCAACAAAAAAGATATAGCTAAGTGCGGGTTTTATCTGCGAAAACATAACAGCAAAAACGATTATAAGCGATATTCAATATCGTTATAGTTTTTTTGGAGGGGATGACAACTGAACCACTATTTTCTTTCAGACGGTATATCTGGGAGTCGGCTGAAAGCCCGACTTACGATATCATCACCAAAACGTCATTCCCGAAGGCTTTTATCGGGAACCCATGGCTAGAACATTGAGCGGAGCGAATAAACTTTGCTTTAAGTTTAATGGGATGTTTTGAGGTCTGGATCCCCGATAGAAGCACTCGGGGATGACGTTGTGGGCGCACTCGGGGATGTGGCGGAAGCTTTGGAATAGTTTTTCAGTTGATAATCAGATAGTGGAACTAAAATATTTCATACTGAAGTTGTTGCCTGAAAGGCGAGGGATTTTAGAGCCCAATAATGATATATTAAGGAGGTGAAAAGAATGAAAATTAAAAAGATCACTAAAACTAAGTCAAAAATGTGTAAATGCGCAAGCTCTTGCTAAATTTCACAATGGCATGGGCGGTCTTATGATCGCCCATGTTTTGACCACCAAACCTAAATGGAGCAACAATGTCTGAAAACAGTAAATACATCATCATCGGTAATGGCATATCTGGAATCATAGCCGCGGAAACAATTCGCAAAAACGATCCAGACAGCAGTATAAAAATCTTCACCGATGAAAAACACCCGTTCTACGCAAGGATGCGGCTACCAGAGTACCTTGCGAGCGAGCTCCCTTACGAAAAGCTCATTCTGAAGGATAATAAATGGTACGAAGAACTGAAGATAGAACTGTTTGTGAACGCGGTTGTTCTCGATATCGATACGGAAAACAAAACCGTAACGATGAAAAACGGTTCGAAACACAGCTACGATAAACTGCTACTCGCGACCGGCTCTCACAGCAACCGCCCCCCAATCCCGGGGCTGGAGACGGAAGAGGTATTTACTTTAAGGAACCTCGATGACGCTGACAAAATATCTAGTTTTGTCGAAGGTAAAAGCAAAGCCGTGATTATCGGGGGCGGGCTCTTAGGTTTGGAGGCGGGCAAAGCGCTTACCAGCCACGGCCTTAAAATCACCATAATCGAGTACTCCAAGCAGTTGTTACCAAGGCAGTTGGACGCGGCGGGCGCGAATATGTTGCAGTACGAACTCGAAAAGCTCGGTTACAGTTTTGTCCTTGGAGAACCTACGAACCGCGTCTACCGCGATGAAGGGCAGTTGACGGTTCTGTTAGGAGGTGGTCGTAAGATTAGTGGGGATCTAATATTAGTCGCCGCTGGTGTCCGACCCAACCTCATGCTGGCAAAAAAAGCAGGCATAAAAACCGACAAGGCGATAGTGGTCAACGACTTTATGCAGACGAGTAACCCTGACATTTTTGCCGCCGGAGACTGCATCGAGCATAACGGCAGGTGCTACGGTGTATGGAGTGCCGCCAAAGAACAGGGGCTTATCGCCGGGAGCAATATGGTCAGGTTGATAGAGCGTTATAGCGGGACAACGATGAAAAATGTACTTAAAGTCGCTGGGATAAACCTTGTCTCGATCGGAGATACAGAGGCGACAAACAAAAGCTGCATAGTCATAACTGACGACGAAAAGTGTATATACAAAAAGTACATCATGGATGGTGATATATTGGTGGGGTGTATTTTGCTCGGCGACATAAGTGAGCAGAAGATGCTGGAGACCGCGATAAAGTCAAAAAGCAGATTCACTCATGATGGGAGTGTCGCCAAATAGAAAAATTTACATATTTTCAAAAAACTGGCGTTGTAGATTGTATTGGGCAACATGCCCATGAGGCGCTAGCTTAAATCACTCAAATAATTTTCAAGAAACTTTCGCACTGAGGAGTACTCAGCGGGAAGCTCTTCATATTTTTCTTTTGCCGCGGCAAAATTTCCTTCTCTGGCAAAATTTTCTACCTCACTGGCAATCAAATAAAGTTTTTTCGCACCGATATTACCACTCGCCCCTTTGAGAGAATGCGCTTCTGATATAAGCGTCTCAATGTCCTCATCTTTTACAGCTACTTCAAGCAGTGAAAAACGCTCTCCAGTATCTTCGAGGTATATATCAAGAATCTCACGCATAACATCTGGCTTACCAAGAACAATCTCCTCGAGGTTTGTCAAATCAACTGGTTTTTGAACCTTTATTTTATCTGATTTAAGCTCCGGCTTATTCGAAGGTTGTTCAGAAAAGGTTGCTTTTTTCGGGGTTTTCTTGGAGTTATGCGCAATTCTTTTCAGGGCGTTATTGATTGTTTTAAGGCTTATCGGCTTACTTATATAGTCATTCATACCAGCTTCAAAGCAACGCTCTCGTACTTCTCCAACAATATGAGCTGTCATCGCGATGATCGGAATGGGAGTGGATTTATTCTTTTGCTCACGCTTTCGTATCCGCCTTGTAGCCTCATAACCATCCATCTGCGGCATCTGGCAATCCATAAAAATAATATCAAACTCATCATTTTCGAGGATTGTGATCGCCTCTACCCCATTCTCAGCCACAACAATGTCACAGTTCAGTTTTTTCAACATCCCCTTCGCGACGGCCTGATTCACCGCGTTATCCTCTACCAAAAGCACCCTGTAGTTGGGTAGCGTGCCTTCAGATAACGCTTCATTCGCGGGCAAAGTATCGTCCTCTAACGGCTCACCTGTCCATACCGCTACCAAAGTGCTGAACAACTCTGACTCACTTATAGGCTTTAATATATATGCGTCAAAGCCGGCATTTTTGAGGCGTATCGCCTCTCTACGCTGTTTAAGTGAGGTCAATATCACGAGTTTTGCACCGTTTAAATTTATATCATCCCGATCCTCAAGGAAAGTCACAGGCTCTAAGTCACTTATATCACTATCAACTATTATAAGCTCGAATGGATCGCCCACCTGATTGGCATCACGCACTAAAGCAATTGCCTTCGCACCACTATCAGCGGAAACACATCTCATTCCCGCGTTACTTATCTGATGACACATTATTTCAGATGATATCTGGTGGTTATCGATTAGCAATGTTTTTACACCACCTAGCTCAGATAGTGGTAAATCTATTTTTTGAGTTTCATCAACTGGCAAATGCAAATTAAAAAAGAACGAGGAGCCTTTACCATGGGTACTCTCAGCAGACAACTCACCTCCCATCATACTCACCAGCTTGTTGCTGATGGATAATCCAAGTCCACTCCCACCATACTCGCGTGTTGTAGATGAGTCGGCTTGAGTGAATTTTTCAAATATCTCCTCAATCCTCTCACTTGACACTCCAATTCCGGTATCTCTTACAGTGATATTGACCTGGTTTTCGCCCGCCACCGCCTCACCGACAGTTACTTCAATCGTTATATTTCCTTCATGCGTAAATTTAATGGCATTCCCTACGAGATTTGTCATCACCTGCCGAATCCGCCCAGGATCTCCGATGAAAAAACGAGGCGCGTCAGAGGCATACCGGAGGTTTAGCTCTAGCCTTTTGCTCTCAGCTTTTGAGTATAGAAGTGAGATGACTCCTTCGTTGACAACCCTCAAGTCAAAAGGAATCGACTCAAAAGTTAGCTTACCGGCGGCTATTTTTGATAAATCAAGAATGTCATTGATTATTGTAAGCAAAGCATCTGCCGAGTGATTAATCGTCTGGACAAAATTTCGTTGCTCATGATCGAGCCTTGTATCCCTCAAGAGTTCTGCCATACCGATTATTCCATTCATCGGGGTGCGTATTTCATGACTCATATTCGCGAGAAATTCACTCTTAGCGTTTGTCGCGTCTTCAGCCCGCTTTTTCGCGTTATCAAGAGCGCCGACCGTATGTACAAGTTTTTCCTCCGCCTGCTTTCGGCGTATCAGACCGGCAAGCGTGCTGGCAACCGCTTTCAAAAAAGCCATCTCCCGCTTATCGCTTTGGTAGCCTTCTTCTACGTACAGATTTATAACACCGATTATATTTTTATTGTCATTGATCGGGATCACATAGTGACCATGCGGCAACATCCCTTCATAGCGGATTTTATGGTCATCATTTATGTGATTGACAAACCCAAGTTTTTTGCTTTCCGCGGCTATTCCACACAAGCAGTGGCCAAAAGGCACCTTTGAGCAGAGTTCTTTTTGTGTTTGGTGTAAACCTCGTTGAGCTTTTAAGACTAATATACCGGGTTCATCCTCAACCATAAAGATACACCCTTTTGAAACCATACGTAACCACGGTATAGAGAGCAGGGTACTAAGTGAGCGGTCAAGCAACTCTTCTAGAGACATCTTTTTTAGCGATATCTGCAACAAAGAAGCAAGCGCTATCTGGTTAGCATAGTTCTTTTTGAGTACCTCATCAGCATGGCGTCGCTCCAACTCCGCTGAGGCGCGTACCGAAAATATCTGCAACATAGTTTCAGCTATACTTGGATTTTTGATATCAGCGCTTCTGAGTACTGCCATCACCCCTGTCACCTCGCCAGAAGAATCGACAAGAGGCGTACCAATGTAGCTTCGCACGTCAATTTCCCTCATCAGCTTATCTTCTGGAAATTCCCCCTGCACGTCCTCAAAATGCAGGCACAGCCCACTGCTTATTACCGCGTTGCATGGGGGTGATACTATATCATTTTGAAATCCTTTCACATCACCACCGCTTGAAGTGACAGAAATCATCCTGATTGTCGTCTCTTTACCCTCACGCAACTCACCTATAAAAGCATAGTCAGCGTTTAGTTTGGTCACAAGATATTTGACCAGCGAGTTGAACACCTCTTCACTCGAAGTCCCAACGATGCCGAGCGCGATGCTTCTGAGCATATCTTGTGATTGTTTTTCTTCTGTTATATCACGGATGGTAAGCTGGAGCATCCTTTTCCCTTTGTGAAAGATCGGGACAGCTGTCACCTCGCTGTCAACGCTCTCCCCTGAGAGTCGGACAAAAGTGTATACCTCCGCTATATTATCATCACTATTTCCTTGTAAACCGGTCAACTGGGAATATAACCTACTTCTGTCGTCAGCGCTTACAAAGTCAAAAACAGCTCTCTGAACAAAATCAGTAAAATCACCTCCACCTAGAAGCTCTACTCCAGAATAGTTGATGTATGAAATATTATTATCATCAAGAAGAAGAATACCTTCAGGTGAAAAATCGACCAGTTGCCGATAGCGTTCCTGAGTTTCGACAAGCAACTCTTCAGCCATTTTTTTTCGCTTGATTATTATGACGAAAAACCATGATATCAGCGCGAGGAATATTGCTAATATTATCGATGGTTCTATATATTTGGTCAATACAATATTTGATTGACCGCTTAACCTTTCTGCCGATATTAGTGAGATAATCTTCCAGTAATTATTTTTATGGCGCATTTTTTCTTTTGCGCTCAACAACTCATTACCGCGAATCACCTTGTCTGCCATTTGGTGCGGATATACAGTATTAAATGTAAACAGACCGTTTTTGTTGGTAAACTGACCTGACTCCTTTTGGTTGATCCTTGTCCAACTGTTTTTATAACGATTACTAAATTTCAGCTCAGACTTATTTTTAAACATAAAACCAAAGGTATCTTTTTCATCAGAAGAATAGAGCCAGTAACCATCACTGTTAATAAGCATGGCCCTGCCTTGCGAATTTTGAGTTGACACCTTCTGAAAATCAGCGAGCAATTCCGCTCCTAGGTAATTTACAATAACTACCCCTCCAAAGTCTCCAGCAACGTTATATATAGGTTTTCCGATACGTATAACAGGTTTTAGCGGTTCATCTATTATACCATTTTCAATATTAAGATCAAAATGTGAAATAAAAATCTCGGTGGATTTTAGGCGTTTAATTTTGAGAAAATAATCTCTATCGCCTTTTGGTTGCAATTGTTCCTTAGAAACAGAGAAAGCATTATTACCATCAAAGTTGACTCTTACGATCTCCATACCTTCCGCGTTGAGAAAGCGAACCTGATCATATACTTTTTTTTGATCAGAAAACAGTACGTAGTCATTAACTATATCATCTAGTTGAAACCTTTTATCTTTGTTGGTGTAAAGTAATATCTCATGATGTTTTGCCAAGAAGTTTAAATCAGAGATGACAGCCTCAAGATCATGCGTTATCGCTTCTTGAAGCCATAGTACCCGGTAGCTTTGTTTTGATTCTATTTCATTGAGTTCAGCTTCATGAGCTTTCTTTTCAGCTTTAACTTCAGCGTTGTATAGTGAAAATATTATCACAGCTGAAAGAATCAAGAGCAGAAAAAAGGTGACCATAAATTTCTTAATAACCGACCACTCTTTCGTTAGGAGCATTTTCATCTCAAATGTTTTCAATAAAAACCCCGCAAAATTGAATTATAAAGACTCCTGCGCGACCCTAAAACCGTCGTCCTGAATTTGAGGCGCGCCTCTTATTCCAGGGTCTGGTAATCCTAATAAATCCGGGTAGATCCCGAAACCAGTTCGGGACGACGGCAGTAGTTTTTATACATAAAAGCAGGTCGTGCAGGAGCCTTTTATATACATTTCCCATGCTTATTTATTAAGTTTACATTATTATTTCTGACTGTCAAGACGACCTTTTTCAAAAGTGGAAAATCTTGTAATGGCAGACAAGTCGATAATCCTGTTCAACTTTTTATTCATGTCTAAAGGGCATATTGCCCAATACAATTTAGGGGAGATTCCCCCTACACTCCCGTTGGTCGTACCCCCTTTTTACAGGTACTTACAGCGACGACTTTTTCAAAAACAGGGAGAATTCTCTATTTGGCAACAGTCCCCTAAAAAACAATACCAGCTGTTTGGTAAGAAAAAGATTCTTTGATATCTCATAAATATATGATATCATCTTTTTATAGTACAAAATCACTTAAGGAGGATTTGACCATGAAATTCAAATGTAAAGGTTGTGGGTACATCGCGGATAACGAGGCGCCGGATATTTGCCCAAAGTGCGGAGCTAAGAAGGAGATGTTTGAAGAACTCTCAGAAGAAGTCTCAAACCTTATTGACACATCCAGGTGTACAAATTATATTCACATGGAACTAATCGAGCACATGAATTCTGTCCTCGCGCTCTCTGAGGGTGGTATCGAAGAAAACCTCGATCCAAATTGTGTAAAGCTGTTTCAATACGCGCAAGAGCAGGCAGAGATAATAAAGCAGATGGCAAAAGCTGAGATTGTAGCTCATATCGGTAAAGGTAAATGGGGTTGATCCATGGAGATATCTGAATTTGATGACATAATCAACTTGGCTAAGACTAAAGAAGAGGGTTCCTACAACGCCTACGTATGCTTTGCTGAAAAAGTTAAAGACAAGCTGGTAAAGGATTTTTTCTTAGAGTTGGCCGAAGAGGAAAAGGAACACATAAAACTTCTTGACAGTCTCACTCTTAAAAGCATAAAGGGTTATGAAAAAAAGGACATTGAAGACCTGAAACTTAGTAAATTTTTAGTAGAGGTAAGCTTCGATGAGGAGATGACTATTCAAGACGCGATGCTGTACGCGATAAAAAGAGAAGACCATGCGGTCGAGTTTTACAGCAAGCTCTTAAACGCGACTTTGGAGGAGCAGGTCCGCAACACTTTTACACGGATCCTTGACGAAGAAAAAACACATAAAAGAAAACTCGAAGAGGAGTACGATAATCTCGTTTATCAGTTTTTTTAGCGTGGAGGGAATGTAACTGTCATTCCCAAAGACACGATAGAATAATGGCACAGCTAAACTTGTTACAACATAAGTGAAATATATATGAAAGGAAGGGAAACCAGATGAACAATATTAATGCTAAGGAGATCTTAGAAATAGCTATCCAAAATGAGATGAACGGGGTAGAGTTTTATGCCGGACTTTCTGAGAACGTGTCAGACATAAACACAAAAAAAGCGCTGGTGGAACTTTCGAAGCAGGAAGCTGAGCATGTAGAAACAGTCAAAAAGTTGATCAACAAACTTGTCGAGGATAACAAAAAACTCGACTACTACGACGACCCTGAGGAGTTGCTTTATCTACACGCCATTGCCGACTCGGCGATGGGACATAGTAATGAGATACCGACTTTTACTGATAACCTCGCGGCTCTGCATTACGCTGTCAGCCTAGAGATAAAGAGTATTGAATTCTACAAACAGCTACTACAGATGCTACAACCTGACACTGAACAAAACATTGTAGAAATACTGATCAAACAGGAAAAAACTCATGTGAAGGAGCTTTATAAACTGATTAAAGAACATGAATAATATGAGGTTGTTGTGCAAAGTAAAAACGCGAAAAAATTTGTCGAACTGATAAAAACAAAAAAAAAGATCATCATCTTTTTACACAACAATCCAGACCCTGACAGCCTCGGTAGTGCTTTGGGCATAAAATATATCATTAACCATGTTTGCGGCTCAAAAGTTTCTATAGCGCATGGCGGTATTATCGGGCGCGCTGAAAACAAAGAGATGGTGCGCCTGCTGAAAATAAAACTCTCACCTATTGACGCTATGCGACAAAATCGCTTCAGAAATGTCATAATGCTCGACACCCAGCCGAAGACCGGTAACAACATGCTCTCTAACAAACTCATGCCTATGGTGGTGATCGACCACCACCCACTCAGGAAAATAACGCAAAAAGCAGAGCATTATGACGTAAGACCGAAATATGGCAGTACCTCGACCATTGTGCTGGAATACTTAAAAGAGCTTGGGATGGAAATCGACAAACGGCTCGCGACAGCGCTTTTTTATGGCATAAAGTCAGATACCGATGACCTCGGGCGGAACCGTAGCAAAGCCGATAATGACGCTGTAAACTACCTCTACCCTTTGATATCGCCCCTTATGCTCTCAAAAATACAGCATCCACGAATACCGAAGGAGTATTACTACCAGTTTTCTGAAGCGATAAACAAAGCGTGTATAATTAAAGATGTAGTGTTGCTGGATATGGATATGGGGCGGACACCGGATATGATCGCTGAGATGTCTGATTTTTTCTTACGGATGAAGGGTATCAAGTGGGTGCTTAGTCAGGGGATTTATAATGACGGTATTTATTTTTCTATCCGAACAACCTCGAGAGGACTGCGTGCCGGAAGTGTCGCGATGAAGGTCGCACGTGGTATAGGCGCGGCCGGTGGGCACCAAAAAGCCGCGGGAGGATACATTAATATCTCTGATATGCGGTCAGAAGAGGTGAAAAAACTCAGCAAAACTGTCGGGGTAAAATTTTTTAAAGCAATAAAAAGAGAGCTCGGAGAATGTAAAAGAATAGTTAATGACATGGCATAACCTTTCTGAATGTCAGCGAAAACTGCTGATCCCCACATGTGCGCGACCCGTTAGTGTTTATTTTTTGTCACATTGCGGCACGTATGGGAAATTCTCGTCTTTTCACACACTTAATCCGACAACATTGCTGGCTACATATTTACTTGTTACATTTATGCGATTGACTTACATCTTTTATTCTTGACAAACAAATACCAGCTTGGTAATATATTGTCAGGCTGGACATTAGGTAGCTAATAAAAAGGAGGTGTTACAATGACAAAGTATGAATGCGATGTTTGCGGTTACATCTATGACCCCGAGAAAGGGGACCCATCTCAAGACATAGCTCCAGGTACAGCTTTTGCGGACCTGCCTGACGAGTATGTATGTCCTGAATGCGGCGTCGGAAAAGAAGATTTTTCTCCGGTGGAGTAAACAACCGTTTTTTGTATGATTTTCAGATTGATTTATCAAAAAACACCGCCTCGTGTGGCAGGCGGAACGCCTGCCACACGAGATATTTAATAATATTTTTTAAGGAAAATACCTTAGGCGGCATTCCCGAGCCACCCTGTCATTCCCGAGGTAGTAATCGGGAACCCAGGGCAAAAACGGTAGGTTGCTGTTAGGCGATAGCCGTAACGCAACAAAAAATATTAAATTTAACGGGATGTTTGGAGGCTGGATCCCCGATAGAAACACTCGGGGATGACGTTGTGGGCACACCCGAAGATAACGTGGTGAGCACACCCAGCGGGGTGGCGGTGCGTGGCGCTCGGGGAACGTTGTGGGCACGCTCGGAAAAGTGATTAGCGCTCAGGGATAGTTTTTCAGTTTACGAAATATTTCATACTGAAGTTATCGCCTGAAAGGCGAGGGATCTTAGATCCCAATAATGAGACATTAAAGGAGGAGGATAAATTGGCGGCTATAAAAATTATTGACGGTGTACATTATGTTGGGATATTTGACCATGCGCTAAGGGTATTCGATGTAATAATGGTGACCGAGCATGGCACAACATACAATTCGTATCTGATAACCGGCGAAAAAAATGTTGTTATAGACGCGGTGAAGGAGGGGTTCGCCGATGACTTTCTCGAAAATATCAGCGAGGTGATAGACCCGAAGGATATCGATTATATCGTTGTCAACCATACTGAGCCGGATCATTCTAGTGGGCTGAAAAAGCTTCTTAAAGCGGCTCCAAATGCGGTGGTATACGCATCAAAACCGGCGTGCGCGTTTTTGAAAAACATCCTGAACGAGGAGTTCCCGCATCATGCGGTGGAAGATGGAGAGACTCTCGACCTCGGAGGTAAAACACTCCGGTTCATCAAAGCGCCTTACCTGCACTGGCCTGATACGATATTCACATACTTAGAGGAGGACAACATCCTCTTCACCTGCGACGCTTTTGGAGCGCATCACTGCGATGACCGGCTTTTTAATGACCTGATCGGTGATTTTAGTTACGATTTCAGGTACTATTTTGACCACATAATGAGACCGTTTAAGGAGCATGTAGTGAGCGCGTGCGATAAGATCGCCGACATTGACATCAGTATCCTCTGCCCTAGTCATGGTCCCGTACTAAGGTCAGAGCCACAAAAATATATCGATGAATATCGCCGGCTCAGCCAGATTGAAAAAAGCAATCCACGCGCGATAATCGTTTATGTCACCGCTTATGGCAACACAAAGCTCATGGCGGAAAACATAAAAAGCGGTCTGGAGCAAAAAGGTATTGATGTGATGATGTATGATGTTTCACAAGTTGATATCCACAGTTTCTTAGAGGATTTTGAGAGAAGTGATGCCCTTATTCTCGGTAGCCCGACGATCAATGGCGATGCGCTGAAACCAATCCACGACATACTTTCGAGTCTCGCGACTGTAAAGATAAAAGGGATGGTCGGTGGCGCGTTCGGCTCTTATGGCTGGAGCGGTGAAGCTGTAAAGATCATCAGTGACAGAATGAAGTCAATCAAGTTCAAAGCGGTTGAACCCGGAGTGAGGGTAAGGCTCATCCCGACTGAAGAGGAGCTGGCAAAATGCGTTGAGTATGGTACGCTAATTGGCGATGCGATACTACCAGATTAAATAATTATGCTACACGTATGGCGGACGACCTGTCCGTCATACTTTACACATATTCTCAATCTGTTGTAATTTTTTATCATCACATTTTTCGTAGACTTTGTTGTTGACAAATAAATCAAACAAATCTTTATCAAGGCACTCATTTTTTACTACCTTCCCGACAATATCTAAAGCTATATCAGAGGGTAGTGCTTTTTTGTATGGTCTGTCAGCCGCTGTCAAAGCTTCATAGAAATCAGCAATAGCCATAATCCGCGCCTGCATAGGTATTTGATCCGCTTTAAGCCCAAGCGGATAACCAGAACCATTGAGACACTCATGGTGTTCGGCGGCGAACGTCGGTACGTTCTGAAGTTTTTTGGTGAATGGTATCTTCTGTAGCATCTTCATCGTGACAGTCGCGTGATCCTGCATTATTTTGCGCTCTTCTTCGGTTATGCTTCCTTTTCGAATCGTCAGGTTCTTTAACTCATCACTGTTGAGGTAAGGTTGCTCACCCCCATTGTTATCTATATATCGCTTTGCGGCAATCGCTTTTACAGCGGCGACATCTTCATCTTTCATGAACTCACCGGGCTCATTTGCCTTCAGTATTGTGTTAATGTCCGCGTCTATACCCCCGATCGCTTCTCGCATACGCACGTCAATCGCGTCAACCTGAGCCGACACATCTGGACCGCCAGCGGTAAGCAGTTTTATCTTTTCTTCTTGCGCTTCAATTGTGATGCTCTTCTTGATGCTGTTGAAACGCTCTATAATAAACTCAATACGATCGAATATCTTTTCGAGCTTTTTCGCTTTATCCATTACCCACTCTGGTGTCGTTACCTTACCTACATCGTGTAGCCACGCCGCGATCCTCAGTTCGTTCAGTTCATCATCGCTCAACAAAACATCCGCGAACTTCCCTTCAGAGCAGTTGTTTATCTCTTCTGCCAGCAATATAGAAAACGCGACAACCCTGCGGGTATGATTAACATTATATGGTGTTCTCTGATCAATCGCGGTAGCCATAACAGTGATGAATGACTCAAACAAAAGCTCTATATCACTAAGCAACTTAACGTTCGTTATAGCTATCGCCGCTTGTGACGCGAGAGACTGAGTAAGCTCTACGAACTCATCCGCGAACGCGATAACCTCCCCGGACTCCATATCAAGAGCGTTGATAAGCTGAAGCACCCCGATCACTTCATCCTCATAATTCATCAGCGGTACGACAAGCATTGACTTTGAGCGATAGCCCGCTTTTTCATCAAAGTTTTTTGGGCCGGTGAAATCAAACTCATCGGTTTTGTATACGTCTGGTATGTTTACAGCGCGTTTTTCTATCGCGGCGTACGCTGATACGTTTGAACGGTCAAGTTTTAGCGGTGGGAAGTCGGCTTTTTCCTCTGAGAGACCACCCAAGCGGATCCCCATAGAAACATTCTGTATTATTTCAAAATCCAGCGTTTCATCTTTTAGAATATATAGAGTACCACCGTCGGCGTTAGTGAATTCACGCGCCTCATCGACAATCATATCAAGCAGTTTGTTCAGGTCCCGCTCAGAAGATAAAGCAATACCGATCTCTGACAGCCTTTTTATCTGCGAGACTATTGTGTTTGAGTAATTTCTTATCTCAGACACCACATTATTGAGAATCTTATTCAGCTTCTTGTCCGCTGAAAAAACTATCTTGCAATCCATTAATACCTCCTCTTTTTAATCTTCACTTGTTTTAAAGGTAAAACACCGTACCTATAAAAATAGTTCCATACCTTCACGCGCGGCGATGGTGTTCGCGAACTCTTTCTGCGCGTCTGCCTCTATCTGTGTTATTTTATTATCATCGTGGGAAGGGTCGTGGTGGAACAATACGAGTCGCTTTATATTAGCGGCCTTTACCAGCTTGACCCCCTCTTGCCAAGTCGAATGCCCCCAACCTGTCTTGGGTATACTACCATTCGCGCCTGAGTACTCATCATTGTCATAAGTCGCGTCATAGATTATGCAGTCCGCATCCTTAGACGCTTTCAGAAGCACCGGATCGATGCAGGAGTAATGCTCTGTGTCAGTAGAGTAAACCAGCGCTCTGCCACCGTATTCTATCCTGAAGGCTATACAGCTGTCAGGGTGGTTGTTGCGGGATGTTCTGATAACTACATCACCGAGGTTTATGACATCACCAAACTCTATCTCGTTAAATGTTATCTGGGCGGTAAGGTCCTTCAATGTAATAGGAAAATGCGGGTAGACCATCTGCCCGGACATCAGGCTCTCAAAGGTTTTATTGAGTTTTTTTTCGGCGAACATGTTCAGCTTGTTCCCAGGGACTAAAATCGGAGTAAAAAATGGAAAGCCCTGAATATGATCCCAATGCAAGTGACTGAAAAGAATAGTCGCCTCAAATGGTGTATCCTTAATAAGACTGTTGCCCAACTCTCTTATGCCACTGCCCGCGTCAAGAATAATCAACTTGTCACCACATCGAACTTCTACGCAGGAGGTGTTGCCACCGACATTGGATGTACTAAGACCTGGCGTTGGTATGCTACCTCTAACCCCCCAAAACCTTACTTTAAAATCAGTTTTGTCCATAAACGCTCCTAGTAATGCTAAAAAGTATTAAAGAACTCTCCCACAATAAAGTAGTAGTAATAGCAAGCTATTTATTAATTGAGTTCACTACAATATAAACAGACACATCGAAAAACAACTTGATATTATTAAATTTACATAATATTTCTTTTTTGTCAAATAATAAATAGTAAAGCGAATGCGTCACAAGCGTAGATTGGCGAGTAGAGTCGCGATTTCACACAACATGCGTACATTGTTTTAGCAAATATATTCTGTAGTTGCGCGAATAACCAGACAATACGGAACCGTTTTCTATTTGTGCTGGCAGTACCAGCACGTTACTATTTTGAAAACTATGCAAAATGTATTTACTATTAAAATTATTTTTTTATTGAAATTCTCATAATTTATATTATCATCTAATGTATAGTATGAATTATAATTGAATCAACGCTATTTTTTGAATATTGTCAGACAGTTCTCAGGGGGGGCAACTGTTAATGAATGAAATCAGAAAAGTGAAGGTATCACTTCGTAAAAATATATTAGATGAAAGAGATTCATTATCGTTAGAAAAATTGAAGGCAAAAAGCCTATCTATTAAAAAGGTGCTTTTTGATTTAGCCGTATACAAAAACGCCAATAATATTATGTATTATGTCTCCTTTAGAAGCGAAGTTATGACCGACTCAGCTATTAAAGAGACGTTGGCTAAAAACAAAAACATCATCATACCACGAGTGGTAAAACACTTACGACTGATAAAGACTTTTAGCATAAAAGATTTCAACAACGATTTGACTATCGGTGAGTATGGTATTTTGGAGCCTAAACCTATGCAGTGCGCTCGGGCAAAAACTGATGAAATAGATATTGTCCTGGTTCCGGGCTCTGCGTTTTCTGTGGAGGGTGACCGGCTCGGGTATGGCGCTGGCTACTACGACCGCTTCTTGAGCAAGCTTCCTGACAGGGTAAAAAAAATCGCGCTTGCATTTGATCTCCAAATAGTACAGAATATACCCACAGAAGCAACAGATATCAAGATGGATATGATAATTACAGAAAAACGGGTAATAGACTGCAACAGTGAAAAAGAAGAATCGTACTGAAACCAAAGATAAAGAATATAAAACATGCAAATTATGTGGCTCCCGGGATAATACCGTGGAGGGTGTCAAGACTTAACACAACTAAGATTCCTGCACGACCTGCTTTTATGTATAAAAACTACTGCCGTCGTCCCGAACTAGTTTCGGGATCTACCTGGATTTATTAGGATTAGCAGATCCTGAAATTTGAGGTGCGCCTCAAATTCAGGACGACGGTTTTGGAGTCGCGCAGGAGTCTTCAACTGATACTCTGTTTTAGAACGTCGTATAACCGCCTGTAATATAAGAGATTATACCTTTTTGATATGACGGTTTTCAAAATGATGAAAGGAAGTGATTTTCTACTAATTTCCCGATTTTGTAAACAGGACTTAGTTTTTTTCTATAAATAGGTATGCTTTTGTATAGTTGGCAACTTTATCTATGTCAAATATGATGCGTCATAACTGCCTGATAATATGTATGTTATCGAGGCTCATAACAGGACTTACCGGAATTTGTAACCTTAGCCACTGTATATGTAAGTTTTATTAATAAAACTTCCCAATTACCCCCCCTATATATCACGGGGAAAAGGCCGTTAAAAGGCACCTATGTGGGAGGGTTCCATAATTGCTATCCTGCCACGGAGAGTCTGGATACCCTGCGGTAAGAACGCAACAGGCCACCTAATCTGTTTTTTAAAGAAAGATTCAATCGCATTTAAAAGCCGGGACCGTCTAGCTTTATAAGGCTCATGTCATAATCCCTTACTCCCTTTAAACCGGTTATACCAAGAAGGCAGAAAAAATCCTGTCACCCGTTACATTATTCTTGACAAAACAATAACTATGTTTTATATTCTGGTTTGCGAAGCATTTCTAGTCATCTATACAGCAAAACAGAAAGTTACAAGCTCTTTATGACGCTAGTCTCTTTGGATGACGCAATAAAACTTATAAAATTGGTTTGAAAAATTATAGGATAAAAAAAACAAGGGGGTAATTTATGTCAAAGTTAGGTACAAGAGATGTCCCGTCAGATCTTGATATCGCTCAGGCGGCGGAACTAAAACTCATCAAGGAGATCACAGAGCAGTGCGGACTTACAGAGGATGATTTTGAATATTACGGTAAGTACAAGGCGAAGATTTCACTTGATGTTATCGAAAAGCTAAAAGACAAGCCAAACGCTAAATATATAGACGTTACAGCGATTACTCCGACACCTTTAGGAGAAGGCAAAACCACAACAAGTGTCGGCCTGACTATGGGACTCAACAAAATCGGCAAAAAAGCGATCATCGCTATCAGACAGCCTTCTATGGGACCGACTTTCGGTATCAAAGGCGGCGCGGCTGGCGGCGGTTACTCTCAGGTAATACCGATGGAGGACTTCAACCTGCACCTGACCGGTGATATTCACGCGGTCGGCGTAGCGCATAACCTCTGCGCGGCATTCCTTGATAACCACCTTCTGAAAGGCAACAAGCTAAACATAGATCCTTTCACGATTACCTGGAGAAGGGTTGTCGATATCAGTGACAGAGCTTTGCGGAATGTTGTTATTGGTCTCGGTGGTAAAATTGACGGTGTACCTCGTCAGACTGGATTCGACATAACAGTCGCATCTGAAGTAATGGCGATCCTAGCTCTCACAACCGGCCTGCAAGACCTCCGTAAGCGTCTCGGCAAAATGGTTATCGCGATGAACACTGATGGCGATCCGGTAACAGCAGAAGACTTAAAAGTAGCCGGCGCTATGACAGTACTCCTAAAAGACGCTATCAAGCCGACATTAGTTCAAACTGTTGAAAACACTCCTGCGATCATCCACGCTGGACCGTTCGCGAACATCGCGCATGGTAACAGCTCGATCATCGCAGACCAGATCGGTATCAAGCTTGGCGACTTCCTCATAACAGAGAGCGGGTTCGGCGCTGACATCGGAGCCGAGAAGTTCATGAACATCAAGTGCCGATACAGTGGGCTGAGACCTGACGCGGTTGTTCTCGTCGCTACCATCAGAGCGCTTAAAGCTCACAGCGGCAAGTTTAGCATCGTAGCCGGTAAGAAACTTGACCCGGGCTTGATGAAAGAAGACCTGGAGTCTGTTGAAAAGGGTTGTTCAAACCTCACAAAGCAGATAGAAAACATGAAACTCTTCGGTGTGCCTGTTGTTGTCGCGATAAACTCATTCCCGACAGATACAGACGCGGAAGTAGAGATCGTCAAGAAGGCTTCAATGGCGGCCGGGGCGTTTGACGCGGTTGTCAGTGATCACTGGATGTGGGGCGGCGCTGGCGCAGAAGACCTCGCGAAAGCTGTAGTCGCGGCATCTGAGCAGCCATCAGACTTTAAATTCCTGTATGAGCTTGACCTTCCGATCAAAGAGAAGATAGAGATAATATGCACAAAGATATACGGTGCGAAGTCAGTCTCATACTCAGCGAAAGCTAACAAGCAGATCGCTTCTTACGAGAAGGCTGGCTTTGATAAGTTGCCTATATGTATGGCGAAAACACACCTCTCACTGTCGCACGATCCGAAGTTGAAAGGACGTCCAGAAGGATTCGACGTACCAGTCACAGAAGTTAGAGCGTCTGTCGGCGCGGGCTTCTTGTACCCGCTTCTCGGTACAATGCGTACTATGCCGGGCTTACCGTCAGAACCAGCTGGTAACCATGTTGATATTGATGAGAACGGTAAAATTGTTGGATTATTTTAAGGGCTTCTATGGGGGGCTTTTTAGCCCCCCATATTTTTATACTATGAAGAAGCGGATCTTTTTATTTTTACAAGCAACCTTTCTGATACTGTTTTGCGCGACCACGCACGCCAGCATACAAAAAGAATCCAGCATACATCACTCGAAAAAGTTGATAGATGAAAGTCTCAAGGAAGAGATAGATTTAGAGTCTTTAGATGCTGATCTTGACGCGTATATAGATCCTGACACACAACTAGAAAAACATATCCTCCATAACGAGAAGGGGGTCACGTTTTATCTGGATCATGATTACGTAAACGCGATAGTAGAATTCTCAAACGCTGTGAACTCGAAAAAAGATTTCGCTAAAGGTTACAACAACCTTGGACTGACATACTTCAAACTCAACATGCTTGAACAAGCTCGGGATCAGTTTGAGAACGCTATAAAGCACAACCCTGATTATTTTGAGGCGTATAACAACCTCGGGAGCGCGCACCTTGACCTCGGGAATTACTCCAAAGCGATCGAAGCGTTGCAAAAAGCAAAAAACTTTTCCAAAAATGATGTCGAAGTTATAGCGAACCTTCAACAGGCGATTGCCCTAAAGAAACACCGGTCAAACCTCTTATTACTGCTGATAGCTTCTGTTTTCGGCATATTCCTCTCATTCTACCTAAACTCCAGATATAATAGAAAAAAATAGTAAGATATTTGAACTATTGACCGTTAATTGTCACACAATTGCTTATATTTTTTGTTTTTTTATAGCCAATCGTAACAAAATAGGTTAAAATGGTGTATATAATAACTAGGTACGATTCTTGCCTATATTTATTATACAGATATTTATATTCTATTTTACGAGGTACATGATGAAGAAGTTTAAAGTATTACTTGCACTGCTGTTTACAATTTCATTCTGCCTGCCACAAGCCTCAATGGCGTGTGTCGGAAAGACGATCGTCATCGGCTCCAAAGACGAGTCGAAAACCCAGAGGATGGTCGGTGAAATAATAGCTATGCTCATCCAGGAGAGAACCGGTACATCTGTAAAGCTGGTGAGTTACAAAAATGCCGCGGAGTGCCGCAAGGCTATTCTCGACGCTGATATAGACATCTACGTCGAGTACGTCGGTAGCGCGCTCACCGAGGTCTTGAAAATCGACAACATAACTGACGAGAAGAAAGCGTTCAAAACCGTCAAGGATCAGTACAAAGAAAAGTTCAATCTTGTCTGGCTCGCTTCGTACGGCTTCGATAACCCTGAAGGTTTACTGAGCAAGTACCAGGGGAAAGGGATACCTACCGCGGCGGCGCCGGTGGTCAGGAAAGACACACTAAAAAAATTTCCCGCTCTGCACAGACTGCTCAAAAAGCTGACCGGTAAGATAACCAATAAAACACTCGATGGTCTTATTAAAAAACTTGACGGAGATAACTACAAAAAGATCGCCCGTAATTTTTTGCGGTCAAACAGACTTATATAAAACCTATAATGCTGTAATATCTCTGCCTTTACTGTTCAAAAGGGGGACAAATGGACAGACGAGAATTCATTAGAAAATCCCTTCAGCTCGGTGTCGCGCTTTCCGCCGTATCAAAGATACCTGTCTTTGATGTGGTGCAAATAGCCAAAGCCGCTGACAAACCAGCCCCGGTCGTCTCCGTCGGAGAGGACGCCAACTACTCAAAACTGGTCATAGATGTTATCGACAAGCTCGGTGGGATGAAAAAATTCGTCAGCTCCGGGGATGTAGTAGTAGTCAAACCGAATATCGGTTGGGACCGCACTCCAGAGCTTGGGGCGAACACGCACCCGACAGTCGTCAAGACCATTGTCGAGCTTTGCCTTGACGCTGGAGCGGCGAAGGTAAAAGTATTCGACAGAAGCTGTAACGAGCCGCGCAGAAGCTACAAGAAGAGCGGCATCATGGACGCGGTAAAGAGCATCACAGACAAGAGAGTCCAGCTTAGTTTTATGGAGAACCATAAGTACAAAGACCTCAAGATAAAAAACGGTGTCAGCCTCACAAAATGGAGCTTCTACAAAGACGCGCTAGAGGCGGACAAGTTCATAAACCTCCCGGTCGCGAAACACCACAGCCTATCGAAGCTGACTATCGGGATGAAGAACATAATGGGCGTTATCGGTGGCACGCGTGGCGATATACACAGAAACCTCGACCAGAACCTCGTCGATATCAACACCGTGGTGAAGTCCGACCTTACCGTTGTTGACGCTACACGCATCATGACGCGAAACGGTCCGGCGGGCGGCAGTCTCGATTACGTAACCGTTAAGAACATGATCATCGCGTCACCAGATATCGTCGCCGCGGACTCTTACGCCGCTACCCTCTTTGGGAAGAAGGGCGCTGACCTCGGCTTCGTCAAAATAGCGCATAAAGCAGGGCTCGGTGAGATGGATATCGCGAAGATGAAAATATTGTGAGAAAACAGGGGGCGA
>JAJRXV010000239.1 GCA_024276115.1 Deltaproteobacteria bacterium | reverse complement strand
ATTACTTATCTTCTACACTAAGTATAATATATAATTATACTTTTTACAATTCTAACATACTGGGGATCCAGCCTCCGAACATCCTGTTAAACTTAAGTTTTTTCGCTTCCTCTCAATATGTTTCAATCCTGGGTTCCCGATTAAAACCTCGGGAATGACGTGGCGAGAACACCGCGCATTTGATTGCCGTGTTAATATCATGCGCAACTTATTTTCTTGATTTATTTATTGATGTATATATAATAACTCTTTTAATACACTGAAAAAGGAAAAGAAATGCTTAACAATTCGGCTAAAATAGCCGGGCTTGGATATTATGTCCCAAAAAAAGTCCTAACAAACGCTGATCTGGAGAAGATGGTCGATACCAGCGACGACTGGATAACCTCAAGGACCGGAATCAAAGAACGGCGGATGGTCGAGGAGAACGAAACCACCGCTGATCTCGCTACCAAAGCGGCAATCAACGCGCTTGAAAACGCGAAGATAGAGGCGGCTGATCTTGAACTTATCATCCTCGCGACCGCCACACCAAATCATACGATGCCATCGACGGCGACTATCGTACAACAAATGATACTGGCGACTAATGCCGCCGCGTTTGATATCAGCGCGGCATGTTCGGGGTTTATCTTCGCGATGACCGTAGCGCACCAGTTCATCGCGAATGGAACTTACAAAAACGTGCTTGTCATAGGCGCTGAGACTATGACCAAGTTTATTGACTTTACCGACCGGAACACATGCGTCCTCTTCGGGGACGGAGCTGGCGCGGCTCTACTTACGCGGTGCGACTCCGGTGACGGTATACTTGGATCATACATAAAAAGCGACGGTAAGAACTTCATCACAATTCCCGCGGGCGGTTCGGCACAACCCGCGTCTCACGAAACAGTCGATGAAAGGTTGCACTACATCCAGATGACAGGTAGGGATGTTTACAAGTTCGGTGTAAGGATAGTACCGGACGCGGTCACAAGCGTTTTGAAAAAGTGTGATCTTACGATAGATGATGTAGACAAATTCATATTCCACCAGGCAAATGTCAGGATTGTCGATGCTGTTTGCTCAAAACTGAATATAGACCCTGAAAAATCGTATGTAAATTTACAGATGTACGGAAACACTTCCGCCGCGTCTATCCCGATCGCGCTGAATGAGGCGATCAACGAAAAAGCGATCAAAAAAGGCGATATCGTTGTGTTAATAGGGTTCGGCGCCGGTATGACATGGGGAGCTATCGCGATAAAGATATAAAAAGTCTTTAAATAAAGCCCTGCTCTACAGGGCGGTAGATCCTGAAACAAGTTCAGGACGACGTGATGGTTCAGGGCGACGTGCCCATTAAGGTTCAGGACAATGCGGTTACTATAGAGGTTATAACAAGATGTATTTTACAGAAGCTGATTATAAAAAGCAGATGGAAGAAAGAATAACCTCCCCCGGCGACCTGAAAAAGTTCATTGAACTGCCTGAAGACACCCTTTCAGCCTTCAATAAAACTAAAAAGCTGTTCAAGTGGGGTACAACGCCATATTACGCGGCGCTGATGGATAAGCTCGACGAAAACTGCCCACTGCGCTTGCAGACCCTGCCATCACTTCATGAAACGGAAGAGTGTGCTGAAGTCGCCTCTTATGATCCGCTCTTAGAGGGGGAGAACTCGCCGCAAGAGAATCTGGTGCAGGTGTACGACGACAGGGTCGCGTTCTGTATTTCTGACTCATGCGCTTCATTCTGCCGCTTCTGTTTCAGAAAGTACTACTTTGAAAAAAAGAAAAGCGCGGCGGAGACTATAGACGCGAACATAGATTACATACGCAAAAACAAGAATATACGGGATGTCCTCCTCACCGGTGGCGATCCCTTCATGCTTGACGATGATTCCCTTGAGGCGATACTCAAGCGATTGCATGAGATAAAACATGTAGAAATGATTCGGATCGGTACAAGGCTGCTATGCACAATGCCACAGAGGTTTACCCCAAAACTGGTGGAGATGCTCGAAAAGTACCACCCGCTTTATGTGAATGTACAATTTAATCACCCGACAGAGATAACCGATGAAGTGCGGACGGCGGCGGCGACGTTGCTCAAGGCTGGGATACCGCTACAAAACCAGTCGGTGCTGTTGAAGGGTGTTAACGATTCTCTGCCGGTGATGAAGCACCTTCTGGAAAAGCTGCTCACAGCGCGGATAATACCGTATTACCTCTTCCAGTGCCAGCTCGTCGCCGGAACTGCTCACCTCCGCGTAAAGATAGAGGATGGCATAGAGATCATGCGGCAGCTACGCGGGTATACGACTGGATTCGCGATACCGCAATATATTCTCGACACGCCTTACGGTAAGGTGCCGCTCTCATACAACCGCTTTGTGAAGCGTGACGGCAATCATGTATTGCTTGAAACATTTAAAGGAAAGGTATGGTGCGAGTTTAATACCTAAAAAACTAGGGGCTAAAAACTAGGGGGCTAGGGTAAAAAAACATGCTAAATAAAATTAAAATATTTCTTGATATGATAAAGTTCGAGCATACTGTGTTCGCGCTTCCGTTCGCGTTCATGGGGGCGGTGCTACCGGATCGCGGAATACCATCGATGCTGACGATGCTATATGTTCTGCTAGCGATGATAGGAGCCCGAAGCGCCGGGATGAGCCTGAACCGCCTGATAGACGCCGAGATCGACCGGTGCAACCCCCGGACTAAGAACCGCCCGATACAGCGCGGAGTCATAACAAAAAAGCAGGTGTTCGGCTTCACCGTCGTGAGCCTCGCGCTCTTTCATTTCGCCGCGTTCATGCTTAACCCGCTCGCATTCAAGCTTTCGTTTGTCGCGGACGGTTTTTTGATACTATACCCATACACAAAACGTTTCACATGGGCGGCGCATATAGTACTCGGTATATGCCTCTCATTCGCCCCGATCGGTGGTTGGATAGCCGTCAAAGGCTCGTTCAGTATCGTACCGCTACTACTCATGCTCTCAGTGATCTGCTGGGTGAGCGGCTTCGACATATTATACTCATTGCAGGATCTCAAACATGATACTGAGTACGGGTACTTTTCGATACCGGCAAAACTCGGAATAAACAACGCGCTCTTCTTATCACGAGCGGCGCATTTCACAATGTTCGCGCTCCTTATCGCGGTAATGTTTATCTACGGACTCGGCTGGTTCTACCTTGCCGGTGTACTCATTACCGGGGCGGCGCTGTTTTATGAGCATACTCTGGTGAAGAGTGACGATTTTTCAAAAGTCAACGCGGCGTTCTTCAACGTCAACGGAATGATAAGCATTTGCCTATTTATTTTTACTATGATAGATGTTATTATATATTAAAAAGACTCCCGTGCGACTCCAAAACCGGCGCCCTGAATTTGAGGCGCACCTCTTATTTCAGGATCTGGTAATCCTAACAAATCAGGGCAGATCCCGAAACCAGTTAGGGACGACGGTAATAGTTTTTTATACATAAAAGCAGGTTGTGCAGGAGTCTCTTAAAGTAAATAGTTTGTGGGAATTTACAATTTCACTATTATATTCGGAGAAAAACAAATGTATTACCTAACATGGAGTGATGACTACAGCGTAAACATCAAAGAGATTGATGAACAGCATAAAAAGCTTCTTGAGCTATTTAATATATTATTCAAGGAAATGATATCAGGTAAAGGGGCTACTGTCCTCGGTACACTACTTGATGACCTTATCGAGTTCGCTACGCTACATTTTGATACAGAAGAAAAATATATGCTCGAATATGAATACCCCGAGTATGAAGAGCATAAAAAAGAGCACGATATTTTAAAACAAAGAGCGACTGAAATAAGAGAACGGCTTCTCAATAAAGAGCTGGCACCACTCTCTGTTCACACCCTTGAGCTACTAAAAGAGTGGATCAACAACCATCTTTTGAAAATGGACAATAAATATATCAGTTTTTTTAACCAGAAGGGGCTACGCTGATACAGACCCTCAGCGCTTACCGAAAGCCATTAGGAAAAACAATGCCTCTAAGTATATATATACATATCCCATTCTGCCTCAAGAAGTGTGTCTACTGCGATTTCGCGTCGTCTGCGCTAGATGCTGTCCCGAGTGATGAATACAGTGAATGCGTGACCGGAGAGATGCGGCTCGTCTCTGAAAGTCTCCAATTGAGTGAAAAGCGTGTGGGGAGAATCTACTTTGGTGGCGTTACGCCTTCTCTGCTATCTGCGGAAAACATCGGGTGGATGATTGACGAAGCGCGCGCACTGTTTGATGTCGCCCCGGACGCGGAGATAACGCTTGAGGTCAACCCGAAGACAGCAGACGAGCGCAAACTGCGGGAGTTCAAGAGCGTCGGGGTGAACCGGTTAAGCATCGGTGCGCAATCGTTTGATGATGATCTGCTACACTCCCTCGGGCGGGCGCACAACTCCCGCGAGGCGGTGGAGGTGTACGAGGCGGCGCGAGCGGCTGGCTTCGACAACATCAGCGTGGATATTATGTTCGGCATCCCCGGCGAGAGCGAAAAAGCGCTCATGGATGACCTGAAAGCCCTCACTGATCTTGCGCCGGAGCATATATCGGCGTACAGCCTGACAGTGGAGGAGGGAACCCCGCTCAACGCGCTGGTGAACTCCGGCAAAGTCGTTATGCCTTCAGAAGACACGTTGGCTGACATGTTCAGCGCGGTCGAAAAATACCTGCGAGAGCGCGGCTACAAGCATTATGAGATATCTAACTACGCACGCCCCGACAAAGAGTCGGTACACAACCTAAACTACTGGCATTACGGCAATTATATAGGGTTTGGCGCGGCGGCGCACTCACTATTGAGGGGAGAAAACGCCGCGCGCTGGAGCAACACCCCTGATCGTGAGGAGTACATGCGCAACGTGATTGACGGACTCCTGCCTGAGGTGAGTAGAGAGTGGCTTGAAAAGCCTCAACAGCAAAATGAGTTCCTGATAATGGGGCTAAGGATGTTAGATGGTATAAAGATTGACCGCCTCACCGCGGAATTTGCTATGTCTGAGAATGACATCAGCGCGAAGTTTGCCCCTTTGATAGAGCAAGGTCTGCTCGAAAAGAGCATTACATCATTGAAATTAACAAAAAAAGGGGTACTATTATTAAACGATGTATTGCTTGAATTGATATGATCAGCACGTTGCTCTAAGGAATCAAATGGACATATTTGCATTTTATATAGGTGGTAGGCATTACGCGTTTGAGATCGATAAGGTAGCGGAAGTTACAGAGCCGCGCCGCCTGGTCTCGATACCAAAATCGCTGAAATATATCAAAGGTGTTATCAACTTCAAAGGTATGCTATACAGCATCATCGACACGTACTCTATTTTCAGTTTGGAGCCGAAACACTCACAAGAGCATGATATCATTATACTTGAGGATGAAAACTACAGGCTCGGTTTTTTATCAGAGAGAGTGATCGGCGCTTTAACTATCCCGGAATTCCAAGAAGGTATCGTCTCATAAACCAAAGAGTGTTTCATCAAATATATCTATAACTTAAACAATATAGATGTTCGGCTTATAGACACAAAAGAAGTATTCAAAGCTATAGAAGTAGCTGTCACGTGTTATATGTAGCAATGTGGCATGCAGGAGAGGCACAATGAGTGAAACCAAATATATAAAGATATTCTCCACCGAAATAGACACTCACGTCAGCACAATAAACGTGGCTGTAAAAGTCTTGCAGGATGCCCCGAAGAATCTAGAACCGGCGCGAATTATCATGAAAAGCCTTCATTCTATCAAAGGTATCTCGGCGACAATGGGTTTTTCGTGCGTTGTTGAAGTCACTCATCTTTTAGAGGAACTCATAGAATCATACTCGCGTAAAGAGATACCTCTGACTGACAGACCGGTAACGCTCATATACGACGTGATAGAGGCTATCGAGGAGTTCAAAAACGCCCTGCCAGAGGAGCTGGACGAAAATGTCGAGCGGGTGATAAAAAAAATCCGCGACGGTATACGCAGCGGTAGTGTTGAAGTGCGATATGAATCAAAAGACATCGATAACAAGATCAGCAACAGCGTAAAAGAGATGCACCGCTCGATCGACAATAATATCAAGATAAATGTAAGTATAATCGATAAACTTATAGATGACATAAGCGAGCTGAAATATACTGAATCCGCGCTCAAAACGCTGAACGAAAAACTCAAATCGTACAAGCTGAAACATCTGATAAGAAAGATCGAGGGACAACTGCGCAAGCTCTACGATTCTCTCGTTAGCCTCAAGATGCAACCCTTTTCGACAATAACAAACGCGCTTGAAGTCGCGATCAGCAAATACTGCTTCTCCACCGGAAAAAAGATCAACTTCATCGTCAACACGAACAGTATACTGATTGACTCATCTGTGCTGAAAGAACTCATAGCGCCGCTGATACACCTGATACGTAACGCCATCGACCACGGTATCGAGCCAGTTGAAGCGCGTGAGGAAGCGCGCAAGGCTCCAAAGGGAAATGTCACGCTGACGGTGAAAAAGATACATGATTTCGCTGAGATAACAATAGAAGACGATGGCCGCGGCATCATCGCTGAAGATGTTATAAAAAAAGCGCTCGACAGCAGGTTCATCACGTTCACCCCAGATGAGATAGACGACAGCTTCCTGCTATACGTGCTGACCCGCCACGGATTCACGACAAAGGGCGAGGTCTCAACCGTATCGGGGCGTGGCATCGGGCTCGATATAGTCAAAAGCTCACTCGAAAACATCGGGGGCAGCATAACTCTCGAAAACTCCGAAGGGCGCGGGTTGAAAATAATACTGAAAGTCCCAGTGACGACCGCGGTCATCAGATCGCTCCTGGTCAAGACCGGGGAGGAGACCGTAGCGATACCGGTCTCAAATATAGACCGGATAATGCTCGCCGAAAGAGCTGAGTTCAAAAAAACAGAGACCGGAACATACCTCAAATCAGCCCCCGAACTCGAACCGCCAGAAGTCATTTCACTCTGCACGCTTCTGGAGAATGCGCAAGATGGCGGTGGAGCGGCGCAAGGCACACCTCCCGTACCTCCCGTTTCGGGGAAGTCAGCAGGGGAAGAGCTCTGCCTGCTCATTATAAAGATACGCAACAAACCGACCGCTATAGTAGTCGATGAACTCGTCGCCGAGGAAGACCTCTTCATCAAGCCTCTCACACAGCCGATCAAGAAGATATCGTCGGTGCTCGGATACTCGATCCTCGGGGATGGTCTGCCAGTGTTCGTGCTCGATGTGAATAGTTTGTAGCTAAAAAGACAGGGTTCGAGGGTTCGAGGGTTCGAGGGGTTAAGGGGTCATAATATGGAAAACAATATTATCCTGGCTATAGGGATATTTTTAGGAATTGCGCACTGTCTCGGGATCGTTACGGCATTCCACGCGATTATGCACACCCAGACATCACAAGGCGCGATAGCTTGGACGATTTCGCTTATAACTGTACCTTACTTTACTTTGCCGTTATATTGGGTCTTTAGCAGGAATAAATTCCAAGGTTACGTAAAGGCGTTCAAGTCGCGGAACCAGAGGATCAAGCACATAGCCGATAATTTAAGAGAATCTCTTCGAACATTTGAGGTTAAGCTGGATGGGAATCTCACGGCTCATCATGTCCTCGAACGGTTGGCCGAGCAGCCATTCACACAAAATAATAACATTGAGCTTCTTATCGACGGAGAGAATACATTCTCTAAAATATTCAATGGCATAGATGAGGCGAGCTCGTATATTCTTGTCCAGTTCTATATTATAAACGACGATAAGTTAGGGAAACTGTTCAGTGATAAGCTAATAGCCGCCAGAGAGAGGGGGGTTAAAGTCTTTCTCCTATACGATGAGATCGGGAGTTACAGCCTCACAAAATCGTATATCAAAACGTGCTGGGATGCCGGAATCATCATCATACCCTTCAAAACAACAAGGGGGAAGAGCAACAGATTTCAGATAAACTTTCGGAATCACAGAAAAATCGTCATAATAGATGGCATCACCGCTTTTGTCGGCGGTCTGAACGTCGGGGATGAATATCTCGGGCGAGACAAAGCGCTCTCACCGTGGCGCGACACTCACCTAAAAATAGAGGGACCGTCCGTACTATCTATTCAACTCACGTTTATTGAGGATTGGTACTGGGCTACCGACCTGGTGCCGAAACTGAACTGGAGCCCAAAAGCCGCGAAGGAGGGCGATATGAAAACACTCGTACTCTCTACCGGTCCTGCT
>JAJRXV010000238.1 GCA_024276115.1 Deltaproteobacteria bacterium | reverse complement strand
TGTGCGTTTCAAAATCGATTTTTGATGCTCGTCAGCAAAAAAAGACGCTGTTTGATGGCGAAAATATGATGTTCAGATAAAAAAGCTGTAAATCCTGTTGGTCAGGTCAAAAAATCGCTAAGAAAAACCTAACAAACCGGTACGGGAAAATCAATGTCTATTTTTGAGTAAAAGAGGATTCTATAGCTCTTTTTGATAAAATATGTAATTGTAGTAATAATAACTATATTAAAGATGATCAAATAATAAACTCAAGATTGTTTACTTTAAGCAACTATGGTTTTTATCTGTTTTTATATAAGTTGTCAATGCACTTTACAAGAATAAGAGAAAGCATTGACAGAGGCTAAGCGATTACTTCGCGCACCTGAACCCTACGGTGTCCAGCGCTTCGTCTGGAGCGCTTCTGCCACGCGCCGCGCCACGTAGTGAGATAGCCGCGCTGTTCCAGCCACCGCCTTTCAGCACCTTGTATGCTTCGTCGAAATCAGAATCGGAGTCACTTTCTTCCGCGCCATCATACGGTTTATACCAGCTTGATGTCCACTCCCAGACGTTACCCGCCATGTTGTAGGCGCCGTAGTAGCTCTTGCCGTTCTGGTAGCTGGAAACGTCCACTGCCGCTCCAATGTTATGCGCGAAATTGGCGAGCTCCTCTGTCGGCTCGACCTCGCCCCACGGATAGCTGTTGCCTGATGGACCGCGCGCGGCTTTCTCCCACTCGCTTTCGGTAGGGAGCCGCTTGTTCGCCCACGCGCAATATGCCGCGGCATCGTCCCAGGTGACATTTTTTACGGGGTGATTCTCTTTTGCCGCTTCGTATTCACTGTTTATCCAGTCTGATGGCGCCGTGCGGTTTGTCCTGTCGACGAAAAATTTATATTGTAGGTTAGAGACCTCGAACTCGTCAATATAAAAACGCTCGAGATAAATAGAGGTTAGCGGTTGCTCTACCGGATCAACATCACTGCCTCGGGAGAAGCTCCCCGATGGTACGGTTATCATCTCGGTCAACGGCGTATCGGTGGCGTCAGTGCATGAAGCAAGCGCGAAGAAGGCGTAAGATAGCAGTAAAAGTAAAAATAACCGTTTCATCAACAGCTCTCCATCAGGTGTATTTTGAGTTCAGAAGTATTCATATAAAATTATTTCTCCTTTAGAAATACAACACAAGCCGAAAACTGTCAAGAAAAGAAAATAAAAAAAACGCGTGGCAGAGCATATCAATAAAACAGCGCGTAAATCCGATGAAAATAACTCCGCGCATAACTCTCTAATTGACTTTTCATTCGCGTAATGTATATTGTTATCAGTGAAAAAAAAGGAGAGCGACTATGGAAAACAAAGCATTCTATCACCGCCTAAGAGCGAGAATCCTGCATGACAACAAAAACAACATAAACGGTACCCTCTGGGCGAAGTACCTATTTCTCGCTCCAGACTTTTTTTACCTCCTCATGAAACTTGCCGCGGACGCGCGGGTAAGCTCAAGGGCGAAGGCGATGCTCGCTATCGCTATAGCGTATTTCATTAACCCGTTCGACCTGATACCGGATTTCCTCATAACTGTCGGCTTCTTAGATGATATCGTCGTCGCGTCTTATGTGCTGGCGAGCATAATGACTGAGTTGAACCCGAGGGTGCTGAACGAGTACTGGGCGCCAAAACGCGATATCACTGAAGTAGTCGAAGAGGTGTGTAGATTCTCAGACCGTATGATCGGGAAGAAGCTCCTGAAAAAAATCAGCAGCCTCCTCGGTGGCGATGAAAAGTAAAAGATGCTGACACAAAGAAGGGATGTTGATGAAAAAGAAAGGCTTTCTATTCAAAGACAGTAAGGTTAATTTTATTATTACTATTGTATTTATCTTTATGGCGCTTCTCATCGGAATTATTACAGAATTCTTCATTAAATGCTAGGTCGGTAGGTCAGATTAAGCGGAGCGAATCTGACAAAAACGTCGGATTCGTCGTACCTCCTTAATCTGACCTACCTATGCCTTCTGCAAAACTCATAACTATGTGAATTAATACAGAAATAATTATTTTTCTTCTTTGGAATCCCCTCCTGGTGTGGTATAATGATTCATCATTTAAATACTGATCGCCGTTCGGCGCCCACCGGTTCAGACCGAACTCATTCACCGCGGTCGGTACGCTGTTGGTCGTCGCGTATTTGCTGACCGTCGTAAGCAGGCTCTTGAGCCACGCTTTGTTGAACTGCTTGGGGGCGAACGTACAGGGTTAGCCGTTTGTCACGTCTGATTCATGGTGGGTGTAATCATCCTGCGGCTCGTACTGGTGTACCTCATAGACGATCTTCGTGTCGCTCGACGTTTTCAGGTACGGTAGCCAGCGGATCGCGCTGAACAACATCGCCCCGACCATGATCGGCGTGTTTGAGTCCTTCTCACGTATCCCGGTGACAATCCACGGGTAGAGCTGGTTCCAGTCATACAGCGTGTTTTCGTAAGTCGGATAAAAATCCTCTGGATCCCAGATATCGAGCGGATTGGTATATTCGCGCCGCGTAGCTTGGTGCTACCACTCCAGAGCGAAAACTTATCGGTCACAGTATCGCTGTCACCGCCGGTATTGCTGTCGTCAGAGTCTCCGCATGTTATCAAAAAACATTGATGTTGTGATAGCGAGCAAGAGCAATAATAGATGGGCATGTTGCCCAATGCAATTTAGGGGAGATTCCCCCTACACTCCCGAGCATCGCGATGCTCGGTCGCCCCCCCTTTTTTACGGGTACTTACAGCGATGGCTTTTTCGAAAACAGGGGGAATTCTCTATTTGGCAACAGTCACATTAAACTAAAGCAAAGTTTATTCGGTTTGCTCAGAGTTTAGTCCTGGTTTCCCGATTAAGACCTCGGGAATGACGTGGCGTGAAAGCTATATATTTGATCGCCGGGTTAATAAAGGCTCCTGTACGACCTACAAAGCCACCCCTTCCTTGTAGTTTCCCACAAACTTTGGTATACTTTACGCTATGCTGATGAAAAAGTTAAATAATCTGTTTAACAATCCGATGCTCAAAGCACTTTTTTTCGCGGTCATTACTACAGTGATTGTCTTGTCGCTACACAATTATGTGGAGCTTTTTGAGGAGTTTGAGCTTTCGACCCTTGACCACAGATTCAAAGTGCGCGGCACAAAACCTGTTGAATCAGATATAGCGATTGTATTCATTGGTGACAATGATATCGCCGCCCGCGGCAGATGGCCGTGGAAACGGGATAGTCACGCGGCTTTGATCGAGATATTGCAGAAATATGGTGTAAGTCAGATCGGTTTTGACATAATCTTTTCTGAGACTTCAAAGCCGAAGATATATGACGATATGATGCGGATGATAACAGCTGAGGCTAAGAACGTAATCTACACATATTTTTTCAGCGATTATGAAGAAAAAACCTATGAAACAGACTCTCCTGCCGCAGGAACAACTACCAATAACGCTATTGAAAAAGAGGCTGAAAACAACTTTGATTACCCTTCTGTCGAGCGCTATCGCCTTGATATGCCAAAAGGTAAGGAGGACTTTTTTCGGAAGGCTACAAAGCGGACTATGATAATCAAAGATCTCGCCGAAGTGGCGCTCGGTATAGGTTATGCCGACTACAAACCCGACAACGACGGTATTATGCGAAAACTGCCACTGCTGGTGAACTACAAAGGGAAGCTTTACATGTCATTTTCTCTCATCCTCGCGGTCAACCACTTAGGCGTGACAAAGGATGATATCGAGGTGCGCCCCGGCGATTCTATCACTCTCAAGAAGGGGAGTGAACGTTATGTGATCCCGATCAACAATAAAGGGGAGATGATCGTCAACTTTAACCATAGCATCAAAACAAAGAAGATTCGCGATATTGAGCAGAATGATTTTAACCTCTTTTCTTATAACGAAATTTTTCAGTCAGACAACACCATCCAGGATAATCAGTGGAGGTCGGCGGAAAAACAGGAGGAGCCACTACATAACCTCGAAAAGTTGAAAGGGAAGATCGCGATAATAGGCGTGACCTACACCGGTAACACCGATATGCACCCTATCCCGTTTGACGCTAAATTCCCGTTCCTCTGTATGCAGGCGACCGCGCTTGACAACATCCTTCAGCAGGAGTTTATCTACCGACCTGATCTCGGTTGGCGTCTGCTGATAATAGTCATCTTCTGCTTTAGCATCAGTTTTTTGTGCTGTTACACAAAACCTTCTGTCAACTCGGCGGCGACCCTGTTGCTTGCGGCGCTTTATATGTACCTAGCGTATCATTATTTTATCTCGGTCGGAGTGTGGCTCGACATAATATTTCCGCTGCTGGCGATATTCCTGCCGTTCATATTCATGACGACAGTTCATTACATTTACGCTCTTCTGGAGAATATCCGGTTTTTAGAGCGTATGAAGTACCTCGGCAACCTTGTTGATTCCTCACATGACGCTATTTTCAGCTTCGACGAATACGGACATATCAACTCATGGAACCGGGGCGCTACAGACATATATGGTTATGAAGTGCATGAGATACTCAACAAAAGTTGGGAGATGTTTATTCCGCCGAACAATATTGATAGTGTAACAAAGGTTATCAAAGAGGCAGAACTTGGTCGCTCTACGATCAACTTTGAGACATCACTCATTGTCAAAGACGGTCACATT
>JAJRXV010000237.1 GCA_024276115.1 Deltaproteobacteria bacterium | reverse complement strand
TGCACGGCGAAGAGCGCGGCAGCTGTGAACGCGACAACATCACTGTTAAATAGCAGCGCCGTGAGGTAGAAGATGACCACCGCGGTCAGGAAATGGAACATAATATTGATGATGCGGAACCCCGCGGGGCTTTCTCCCCAGAGGTAATAATCGACAGCATAAGAGAGGTAGACCAGCGGCCTGTAGAAACCGGTATGCTCCATATCCTCCGTTGTGTCTTCGGCAAGAATAATGCTCTTGACATTGCTGATATCTTTGATTGTTTCGTTTCTCAGGATGATTGTGTTATCGTCCCAGACAAATCCGTTTCTTATTGAATTTGAATAAGATAACGCAACAAGGAAAAATATGATGATGATAAATAAATATCTACAGCTTCTCATTACTAATATACATAACGCCCTAATGCTATTTTTTTCTATCTTTTTTCTTACTGATAAGTTTTTCCAGGCGGGCGATCAGGTCGCTTGGGTTAAATGGTTTTGTTATGTAATCGTCAACACCGACCTTATAGCCTTTTTCGATCTCGTATTTCTGGGTGCCCGCGGTGAACATGGCGATAGGTATGTTTTTCGTCGCTTCGTTCTCTTTTAATATCGAGCAGACCTCATAACCATTCAGGCCTTTCATGTATATATCCAGCAAGATCGCGTCGGGCTTGAATGTAAACGCTTTTTTGATACCGTCCGCGCCGTTATTGGCGATCCCGATGGTAAACTTGCTTTCTAATACTAATGACGTGAGTTCGATGATGTCATTCTCATCCTCGATGAGCAATATCTTCGGCTGTTTCTTAAGACGCTTCTTAGGTGCTGGTGTCTCAACCTTTTTCGGGGCAGTTGCCACTTCTCCCTCTTTCCTTAGCTCATGAGTCTGCACCAATGGCAGGGTAACATGGAATATGCTGCCCGGGAACGTGTTTAGATCGACCCCCTCGCTTTCGACCCATATCCTGCCGCTATGGGCTTCAATGATCCCCTTGCATATCGGTAACCCCAGGCCGCTGCCCTTGCCAAGGTACGCGCTCTTGCTGCTTCTGTGATGGTCGATATCACCCACTTCATAAAAGACGTCGAATATTTTATCATAGTCGTTCTCATCAATACCGATACCAGAATCCTCAACTATAATATCTATCGCTTCGATAGGTTCCGCGTACCCATACATCGAAGCTAATACATCATCCTTTACTTCCTTCGCGTATACTTTGATCTTTCCATTATCAGGCGTGAATTTTATGGCGTTTGATAATATGTGCGACAAAACCCTGTGCATGTGCGGCGAGTCTACAGTGACATTGACATCAGGGATATTCCCGAGCATGATCCTCTGGCCTCTTGATTTGGCGACCGCTCCCATCTCAGAGATGATGCTGTCGATTACCAGCTTGAGCTCGATAGCAACAAGGTTCAGCTTTAATTCCTTGGCCTCGATCTTTGTTATGTCCAGCATGTCGTTGATAATCGCGTTCAGGATATCCGCACCCTTTAATATCTGCACGGTCATCTCTTGCGTGGTGCCGTCTAACTGTACGTTTTTATTGTCCAGGATAAGTTCTGCATAACCTTTCACCATGACTAAAGGGGTCTTTAGCTCGTGAGACGCCATCCCTAAGAAGTTCGTCTTGAGCTGGTTAAGGAGCGTTAACTCCTCGTTCGCTTTTTGTACTACCAGCATATTTTTTTCAATCTCTTCTTTTGACTTCTTAAGCTCCTCAGCCATACCAAACAGATCCCTGTTGGCGACCTCAAGCTCCTCATTAGTCGCGATCAGCTCCTCGTTAGTCGTCTCTAACTCTTCGTTAGTCGCCTCGATCTCAGAGTAATTCGCTTCAAGCTCCACGTTCTTTTGCATCATCTCGTAATTAAGCCTCTTTATGTGCTCAAGCTGCATCTACTCATACTCTTTCAGCTTTAATACCATGTCATTAAATGAATTCGCCAAAAGACCTAATTCATCATCAGAAGTGAAAACAACTTTACTTGAAAAATCACCGTTTGCGACTTGCAACGCCACGTCTTTTAAAAGCCTGATCGGTTTTGTTATCGTCTTTGTCGCGTACAGGAAAATCACTATTGAAAGTACAAATACAACAAACGACAATAAAACAGTGGTGAGTATTAGCTCGGATACTTTTGCGTGGTATCTTGTTATATCGACGGAGGCGTAAAGGATACCTTTATACCTGCTATCACGCTGCAAATATATCTGGTAGTCATAAGTCTGGCGCGTTTCATAGTACTTGCTGACGAACTCTGCCACGTAACCGACAGTATTTAAAAGCAATTTTCGCTTCTCTTTCGTTATGTCAGCGATTATCTTGCTCGCAATATTGTCAGGGTAATCGCTATATATGACCTTATCGTCTTGATCGATTATAAGTAAATTGATTACTTCAAGGGACCTTAACTGCTTGGTAAAATAGTGTGATGAGATGTATTCTTTGTACTCATTTGGCTCCATATCATAATATTGATAGATTATAAGAGAATCAAAAAGCAGTTTTTTTGTTTTAAGGTTGTCTGTCAACTCTTTTTTCTCTAATAAATAGATGCTTATGGAGAATATTGTTGTCAGAAAGACAAAGAAAAAGAGAATCACCGCTAAGAGTTTTATATGAAGCGGTAAGAATTTTTGAACTTCTTCCTTGCTGTTATCCATCTCTTTTTTAAGCCTCATATCCTAATTTAATACCCCTGAAAATAAAGTATAACATTGCGATGCTTATCGTGGTAAGCGGCCATTCCAACCACTTTAAAAATATGAAGGTATTGTCAGATACCGCGAGATTGACCAGGTGCCCGACATGCCCTAAAAACCATACTAACACGACAATTAAGAACATTATACTTCTTCGTTGCTTTTTTACCAGAAATGCGAATGAGAATATGAATATCAACGATTCCAATATGATTATGTGCCAGGATTCAAAGAAAATATCGCCCCAGTGATTCCCAAACCTGATACCCATTTCGTAAAATGTAACATAGCTGTTGAATATGATAGCGCTCATAATGCCTAAAGCTATCAGGTTGACCAGAAGGATCTTGTTTATTATCTGTGACTTTAGCGATGTTAAGAAAAGGTGCAAAACACCGGTTAGCAGGAAAATAAAAAAAATGGTCTCCAGGATATGGTCTACTATCGGGAAAAAGGGCTCCAGCGGCCTCAGCTTAAAAAACACTTCTAAAAACTTTATTGTTACCATTAATATATGTTGTGCAAGCAATGTTAAAAAAGCTATAAAAAAGTTTCTATAACTGTCTTCGTTTCTTACTTTGACAATATTCCTGACAGTAAGCAAGGTGAGTATAATGAAAAGTACTATTATTACTCTTAAAAAAAATTCAATTGCTACGATGTTTCCCAACATACCCCCTGCTTTTTCAACACCCCTTTTCTTTTACAATACACGAAAAAAGAGACCATTACAAGTAAAAAACGAGGGAACTGTGCCACGCGTTACAAAAACTTATTCATTTCACAATTTATGCGTTTTTTTCTTGACTTATAATATGAACATGAACTATATTACCTCATGGGGAGGGGATTTGTTGTTATTTTGGCAGAATATGTGATGAAATCCAAGCATTTATTCATCTAATGGCTTGTTTGTGAATCATAGTTGTAAACTACCATAAACTTTTAAAAGGAGGAAGAAGCTAAATGAACAAGGCAGACTTAGTAGAGAAGATTGCTCAAGGAGCAGGTATTTCAAAGGCAGCGGCAGCAAAGGCGTTAGGCGCTTTTACAACTACAGTGACAAAAGCGCTGAAAAAGGGTGATAAGGTAACATTAGTCGGTTTTGGCACCTTTTCTGTAGTGAAAAGGAAAGCAAGAAACGGCGTTAACCCCCAGACCGGTGAGAAGATCAAGATCAAGGCAAGAAAAGTGCCGAAGTTTACTTGCGGCAAGGCCTTAAAAGACGCCATCAAAAAATAGTTTAAGTGTATATGCAGAGCATAACCTGAAACCCTGTCTGCCCGATTATAGGGTCGATGGGGTTTTGTAGTGTGAACTGCCGGTGAAGAGCATACAGCGAAATCACATCTTTTGTTGCTCCTTTGAGGAGATCGGTACGTAATACTGCGTCCCGCGGCGTGAGTGGAGTATCTCTTTGACAAGGTTCTCGAAGTCGTCAGGTCTGTTGACAAAATCTATCTCAGACGTATTAATGATAAGTAGCGGCGTATCGTTATAGTAGAAGAAAAAGTCGTTGTAAGCTTTTATCAGCCGCTTTAAGTATTCCTGCGTAAGCCCCTTCTCGTACGGGTGGTTCCGGCTCTTTATCCGCTGCATCAGAACATCTAACTCCGCCTGCAAAAAGATGACAAGATCCGGTTTCGGTGTCTTGGTGTCTAATATATTGAATATCTGATTATAAAGCGCCATCTCGTCATCGCTTAAGTTTATCTGCGCGAATATCTTGTCTTTCGCGAACATATAATCAGATATTGCCGATCTCTTAAAAAGGTCTCTTTGCTTTAACTCGCTTTGCTGCTGAAACCTGTTCACCAGAAAAAAAAGCTGCGTTTGAAACGCGAACCTTTTTCTGTCACTATAAAAATCATTCAGGAATGGGTTTGAGCTATACCGCTCAAGGATCGTGCGCGCCTCAAACCTGTCTGCCAGCATGTGCGCGAGACTCGTCTTACCGACACCGATCGGTCCTTCGACTGAGATGTACTTCGCCCGTCCCAAAATTACCCCTCCTTTGCTTCGCCACTTCTTGTGGGACTGTTGCCAAATAGCGCCCCCCCTGTTTTCTAAAAAGCCATCGCTGTAAGTACCTGATAAAAGGGGGGGGCGACCAGCGGGAGCGAAGGGGGAATTCCCCCCTTAATTGTATTGGGCAACATGCCCCTTGTAGTGAAAATATCACATGCGATTTGTATTGTCAAGGCGGCGTTTCCAGCAGGAGTTTCTCCGAAAAAAGTTACCCCCAAAAATAAAAAAGATGAAAAAGGCCGTGAAAATGAGAAAAAAGACCAATTCCACTCGTGAAAACAGCTATATAGCTGTTATTGCATGATATGTAGGGTTTGCTTAGGAAAAAACGGGGAAACTCCAGTACAAATCAGTAACTATGGGTATGTTGCCCAATACAAATTAAGGGGGCTTGGCTCCTTCGCCTCCGTTGCCGGCATCCCCTTTTTTCAGGTGCTTACAGTGACGGCTTTTGCGAAAATATGAAAAATTCGCTACTTGGCTTAAGTCCCACTATATGCCCCACTCCCTGCCGCCGGTATAATTTCCGGTGGCATAAAAATAGTAAATGTGATAAAAGGGGGAATGGAAAAAGAGAGCAATTCAAAGATAGAGAGCGCCGCGCTCCCTAAGATAAAGGGATTCATCGAAACGTCATTCGTCGACTGGCGGGGGAAGATCGCCTCGGTCATCTTCCTGCCGAACTGCAATTTCCGGTGCCCGTACTGCCACAACCCTGACATGGTGCTATGCCCGGAGACCATGGAGACGCTTGAGATAAGTGATATCATGAACCGGCTCGACAGGTTCAAGGGGTGGGTGGACGGCGTATGCATCACCGGTGGCGAGCCGACGCTTCATACCGGCCTGCCGGCTCTTATTCGGTACATCAAACAGAGCGGCGCGTTTCTGGTGAAGATAGACACGAACGGCACGAACCCTGATATGCTCGGGCGGTTGATTTCCGGTAAGTTTCTCGATGCCGTATCGATGGATGTAAAAGCGCCGCTTGATGATATCAGGTACTATAAAGCCGCCGGCGTCAATGTTGACCTTGAGAAGATAAAAAAAAGTATTGACATTTTGAAGAATTCCGGTTTAGATGTTGAGTTCAGGACGACGGTGCACCCAAGGCTGTTTCGCGAAAAGGACATTATCGATCTCGCAGAGCAGTTATCCGGCGCGTCGCGGCTGAAATTACAGAATTTTAACAGGCACGCACCGACAATAGACGACTCCTACCAGGGTAGCGAACCTTTTAACGAAGAGGAGTTCGCCAGGTTGCAGGCGCTTGCGGACAGGATAATACACGGAAAATGAAAGAACAGTTAATCAACATATTTTATGAGAGCGCGCGGGTAAAAAAGGCGTTCATCGACGCGAACAGCGAAACAGTGATGAAGTGCGCCAAGGTGATGGCAGAAGCGATCCAGAAGGGTAACAAGCTCCTCTTTTTCGGTAACGGGGGCAGCGCCGCGGACGCCTCGCACCTGGCGGCCGAGTTTGTGAACCGGTTCACCATCGACCGGCCTGCGATGGCGGCGATAGCGCTTACTACCGACGCGTCGATCCTGACGAGCATCTCTAATGACTCAGACTTCCAGTACATATTCTCCAGACAGGTGGAAGCGCTTGGCAGGTCGGGCGACATAGCGTTCGGCATCAGCACGAGCGGCAACTCCGCAAACGTTATCAACGCGATAACGACAGCCCGCGGCATCGGTATCTACACCGTGACCCTCACCGGCGGCACCGGCGGCTCCCTGAAAGAGATATCCGATCTTAACATCAACGTGGCCACGCGCGAGACCCCCCGCATCCAGGAGACACACATCACAATCGGCCACGCGCTGTGCCACCTTGTAGAGAAACTTGTCCTCGTAGGGTAATTAACGGGACACAACACTTAATCCTACGTGACAAACAGTATGGTTTTTTGTGTAGCAAAGCCCATTAATAACTAAGGAATACGCTGGGTTACTCCTTCGAATGTAACCCATCATCATCTGAAATAAATCATAGCGTGGGTGCAAAATGTAACACTAACGTCGGGTTGTCGCGTTGCTCTGTAACCCGACCTACCCATTTGGCGATGGGTTTTACTACGCAGTAGTAGGGTGGGCTGTCCCCACCAATAACGCTGTGAGCATATAGGTAGAGGAGAGAGACGCAAATTACACACATCCCTCTCCTCCTCACGCATTAACCGCACTTATTTCCTGCACTTATTTCCTGCACTTATTCCCAAGTTCCTTGATGCGTTCATCTACCCCGGCCAATTCGTTTTTAAGCTGGGCACTGTAGTTCTCCAGGCATTCCCGCTCCTCTTTTGAGGAAAAGAAACGTCGGAATGATGAACCACATCCGCAGCCACTTAAACCGCAGGTGCAATTCCCAGGGCTCGTGCTCTTTTGTCTTGTTTCAGTTCGACACATTTTTAATCACCTCCTTTCTCTTCGCGACAAGGTTAAGTAATTAAGCACATACTTAATAGTTGTGTAAAAAATATATGACTTGTTACTTATTATTATCGATATCGTTTAATTTTTTGCTTACCAGTTTCAGCTCGTTTTCAAGCTGCTCTTTATATTCCTTGAGACCCTTTTTGGTGTCACCTAAAAGCGGCGGGCAGACAACCCCTTTACAGCCGCAACTGCAAAGCTTGTTCATAACGTTGCGGTACTTCTCCAACATAGCTTCATTCAACGAATACGGGATCCAATAGCCCTGTCTCGTGGACTCTACCAATCCCGCGCTTTTAAGGATTCTTAGATGCTGGGAGACAGCGGCTTGCGTAATGCCAAGCTTGTCAGACATTTCGTAAACACACATTTCCCCTTTACATTTCAGAAGTTCAATGATCTTAACTCTACTTTCCACAGAGAGTATCTTAAATAAATCAGCCGGTCTTTCCATAAACCAAACTCCTCAGGCTACACATTAGTATTTAAGCATATACTTAATTATATGCGATCTTCAACTAAATGTCAAGGTTTTTTATTAACCTCGGGTAAAAAATTTATAGACATTCGGCGATTATTATGTTAATAAGCTGGGTGTTTTGTTCTAAAACATACGAAGAGTGACACGTTTTTATAACAGGGGTGAGTAAATGCTTTCAGATGACGTATTGGCGGTAATAAAGGGGAGAAGGTCGAC
>JAJRXV010000236.1 GCA_024276115.1 Deltaproteobacteria bacterium | reverse complement strand
ATTTTAAAACATAAGTCTGTCGTCCCGAACTTGTTTCGGGATCTACAGCCCCTGAAACAAGTTCAGGGCGACAGCACCTAGCTCTGGTTTTACTATTAATGGTCTTACTATTAAAAAATTTCATTATTCCTCCGTGTATACAAATATTTTATCTTCATGTTTTATAAATTTTACGCTCACCCCGAAGATGCGTGAGAGCTTCTCTGCTTTTAGCTCGGCCTTCGGTACATTGTACGAGAGAGTCCCCGACTCAAAAAACAAGAACCGGTCGAACTCCCTTATGGCGAGCGGCAGGTCATGTATAACGACGAGGATCAGCTTCTCTTCCGCCAGCTGCTTTATGAGCCGCACCAGTTTGTGCTGATGCAGAATATCGGTATTGCTGAACGGTTCATCGAGCAGTATCACCGGTGTATCTTTGTTCAGCGTCCGCGCGAGCAGTACCCGCTGTTTTTCACCGCCGGACAGCTCGTTGAACTGCCTATCCCTCAAGTGCGCTATGTCAAGCCGCTCTATAACACGCTCGGTGGAGTCGTGGTCAGCCTTTGAGTAGCGCCAGCCGTCAGTATGCGCGAACCGCCCGGTCAGGACGACATAAAAAACATCAAACGGCATGTTAAGCGACACCGACTGAGGTAGGAAGCTGAACACCCTGCCGCTGTCGCGCGGTGAGAGGCTGTTGAAGTCCTTACCGCCTAACTGATAGAGACCGTTGAAATCTTTTAGCCCGATCAGGACGGATAGGAAAGTAGACTTGCCGCTACCGTTGTTACCGAGTACGGCGACCAGCCCGTTATCCTTGAGCGTCAGCCCTTTCACACGTAGCGTAAAGTCGCCCTGCACAGCTTTTATGTCATCGATATCAATCAAAGTAGTATAGCTCCTTCTTCCGCTTTATGAGCAGGCTCAAGAAGAAGAGACCACCGATGAAGGAGGTGAGGATTCCGACCGGAAGCTCCTGCCCGTCGGGTAAGATCACCCGCGCGATCAGGTCGTTGACTATCATAAAGAGCGCACCGCCCAAGAGGCTCATCGGTATCAGCTCATACGCTTTCACCAGCCGCATCAGCCTTATTATGTGCGGTATCACGAGTCCGGCGAAACCGATTATGCCGGCGTACCCGACGCTGAAAGCTGTCAGCAGAGCGGCGATGAAGAATACTTTTCTCCGCAGTCGCCCGACATCCACACCGCCCGCTTCGGCGGTCATATCGTCAAAGCAGATAAGGTCGAGGCTCAAAAAATCTCTTCTGATAACCAAGTACGAGACGATAAGAACAACGGCGAGCGTTATCACTTTTGACATTGACGCCGACGAAAAGCCGCCCATAAGCCAGAAGATGATTGAGCTGACCGAGTCGTCGCTCAGATATTTCATAAAACTGATACTCGCTGAGGAGAATGTGCTGACGACAATACCGGCGAGTAGCATCGTCACCGGTTGTATCCTCCCCTTCACCGAGGATATCTTGTATACCGCGGTGAGACCGGTGAGGCCGCCAGCAAGCGCGAAGAGTGGTAGTATCCGCTCAAATCCGAGCATTATCGCTGTCACCGCGCCCATCGCCGATGATGCCGAGACACCGGTGGTGAATGAGTCGGCGAGCGGGTTTTTCATCACGTACTGGAAGAGCGCGCCGCTGAACACCAACGCCGCGCCAACGAGCCCGGCCAGAAGCACGCGCGGCAACCTCACATGCAGCAGTATGCTCCGCTCGACTTCGCTCATGTTGAAGAGATGTATCTTCACCGCGCCGATCGATATCGCCAGCGCAATCGACGCGAAAAGAAGCAGTGTCGTTACCGTAACTATTACCTTAATCCTTCTGTTACCTCTCATGCTTCCACCTTCCTTACCGCCATTAGCGCCAGCAGAAAAAAGAAGATGGCGTACGCGACGAGTATTATCATGTATAACGGTTCAAACGCGCCACCGGTGAGGGACGCTCTTATTACTTTCGTCGAGTAGGTCAGCGGCAGGCTGTACACCACGACCTTGAATATCGCTGGGAGTTTCTCCACCGGAAAAAAAGTACCGCAAAGAAATATCATCGGTGTTATCACAAAAGTATTGACCGCCGCCTGGTTTCTGTGTTGCCGTATAAGCATAGCTATCGCAACACCGAGCGACGAGAATATGAAAGTGTGCAGAATTATCGCGGCGTAAAACTCGACGCTGAGAGTGAGTTTTACGCTGAATATCATCGCGTATATGAGTATCAGACCAGTGCTCAAGAGCCCCTTGAACATGCCGTACGCCGCTTCACCAAGAACTATTTCTACCGGTAGTATCGGCGCGATCAGGTACTCGTCGAAAACGCGGAGGTAAAAACGCGAGACGTTGATCTCCTGCGCGATACCGTAGCTGTTGTTCAGGCTGCTCATCGTGATGAGACCGGGCAGCAAAAACACGATGTACGGTAGGCCACCGACGCTCATTTCGTCGCCGAAGCTCCAGCCGAACGCGATCAGAAATAGTAGCGGTGAGAGTGACGACGCGATTATCTGCTTCTTCGCCTTCTTCCGAAATATGCTCATCTCCCTGTACAATACGCCTTTGATTCCATTAAGGGGACTTCCCCCTACGCTTCCGTTGGTCGCTACCACCTTTTTGCCGGTGCTTGTAGTATCGGTTTTTTTTGCAAAGGCTTTATTAACCATCAAAATTACTCCCTGTTATCTTCAAGAACACGTCCTCAAGCGATACCTCGCGCACACGGCAGTTGTCGCTATAGTCCGCTATCCTCGCCGCCGCCGCCTCACGGGTCGGGAAGAACTTCT
>JAJRXV010000235.1 GCA_024276115.1 Deltaproteobacteria bacterium | reverse complement strand
CAATACATCTATTGAAAAAGCGGGCGACCCATAAGCGCGTACAATCGTCACCTTCTTTTTACAGAAAATATTTTCGGCAGACTTCAGCAAAAACTGAAAACAGGTAGCGTCTTCCTTTTTCGCCAAAATATCCACCACCCTACCATGCAACTCTCCTTGATACTCTAATAGCCGTATGATAATGTATCCCACCGGTTTAGCGCTCCGCCTTGCCAGCAAAACAATATAGGTTGTATCAGGACGCTCAAAAAACCTCCAGTTCATCGCTTCGGGGCTTCTTTCGGGTGTGTTCTCCACCTGGCTGATTAAATCGTCCAAGAATGATCTGTGTTCATCAGTAAAGCGATTTATCTGAACTATATCCAGGCCTTTATTGATACCTTTCTCCCAGCGCATATCAAGAGTAGCTTTCCATAACCTGTCAGCCAGAGCGGCAAGCATACGACTCTTAACTTTTCTTTGTACCGCGCCCTCTATGCTCACTCTCTTTATCAGGTTATGTATTTTGCTGACATCGAGTTTTACAGAAAGTAATCTCATCCAGAGTTTATACGCTATAGCGCCCTCATCACTACCGGTATCGGCGTGACCTATCACTATCGGTTCTGTAGCGAGAATTGTACGGGCGAGACGAACCCCTAAAAAGCCTCTATGATCAGGATCCACCATAAGATCACCAAGCCAAAACGCTTCATGGATCTTTGCCCCCAGCTTTAACATAACCGGAATCGCTCCGAGAAAACCAACTATTTTACCTTCTTTTTCCGCCACTAAGGAGCGAAGCGTATCCTTGGTTTGGTAAGGGTGGTCATGATACTTCCAGTCCCAAGATTTCGCGATCTTGTCCGCGCTTTCCTGCCCCCAGACCTTTTTGTATAAGTCAATGATGCGGGGTTTGTCCGAAGTGGTGTACTTGCGGATAATATTTTTCTTTTTTTGAGCTGTACTCATCGCTTCTCCAGTATACTTTGATAAACATACTCCACATTCCGTACCATCATTTTAGCTGTAAACCGTTTTTTTACCTTTGCCCTTGCCGCTTCACCCATTGAATCCCCCAAGTCAGGATTATAAAGAAGTTCATCTATCCGCTTTGCCAGACTGACCGGGTCTCGCGCCGGCACTAAAAAACCATCTTCCCCATCAACGACCACTTCTCTCGTACCATGAATGTTAGTAGCGACAACCGGCTTACGCGCGGACATCGCCTCTAATACAACAAGCGGAACCCCTTCATGTAGCGAAGGTAAAACAAATATATCTGAAGCCGCGACAATATCCGGGACATCTGACCGGCGACCTAAAAAACGTATCTGTTCTGTTACTCCCGCCTGCTTTGCCTGCTCGACGAGGTCATTGAGAAGCGAGCCATCACCGACCACTAGCACCCTGAGCAGTGGGAATTTCTTTTTTAGCCGGGCTGTCGCCTCTATAAGATATGTATGCCCCTTGGCGTTCTCAAGCCTTGATACGCAACTAAGAACTTTACTGTTCAATGGAAGATCTAGATTCTCCCTGATCTTCTTAACGTTTCTCTTTTTCGCGAACTTGTCATAATCCACACCATTCAATATAGTGAGAATAGGTGTGTCTTCTTTGACATGCCCCTGATCTATCATGCTTTGTCCAATATCAGCTCCCACACCGATGAGCGCCTCAACCTGACTGAATGTTGTTTTGATCACTTTTTTACGTAGCCAGTTGCGAAGTGGCGCCGTACGATCACATGGCATGATAATATTATTATGTATAGTAATAACTACTGGTATTCCTAAGAGCCTTCCCACGATAGCGCCAAAAATATTACTGTCAGGAAGGTGAGTATGTATTATATCTATATTACGTTTTTTTATTATTCGCGACAAGCGGAATATAGTATGAAGAACATCATAAATAAAAAGAGGGAACAGTAAAACACTTCGTCGCTTAATCGCGACGGATTCCACAGCAAAACCATTCTCCTTTAACAGCTCCTCATAGTACCCTGACTCAAGGCAACCGCAAGCTGTATACTCATATTTATCACGGTCAGCTAACCTTGCCATCTGATACACTATCATCTGAGCGCCACCAGTACCGAGCGTGTCAATAAGGTTTAAAATTCTATACCGAGGGTTCTTATTCAAATCTACCATACTTAAGTCTACCATATATCTTTTATAATATAATTAATAAAAATATGCAATACTATTTATCTTGCATAAGTTCCTGATACTTCTCTTTAATAAGCTCACAAGACTCTGCGCCTGGTGACTCGTGTTATTTAGTCCCACCAGCGCAAAAGCTGTCGGTAGGGATAATATATCCGACAGTATCGTTGGTGAGGGAAAAGATAAATCTATTTGCCCCGCTCATTTCATTGAGGAAGTGTAAACCTGCCTCCGCGAACAATTCACCCGGGAATGTAGCGATTTCTATATCACCAATAGTGATGTTGGCGATCTCGGTTTTAATCCTGTCCGCGTTGAAATACCTTGAAAAACCGCGCGGGATGTACTCTTTACTAAGCGCTGTATCTACACACGGAAGTTCAAACTCTTTGCGGCGCACTGAAATATTGTTTACATCGTTCATGGGAGACATCTCAAGCGTTTGAATTCTTGACAATATCTTGTCGCCAAACGCGGTACAACTGGTTGAAAAATTACTACCCACTGAGAGTTTTTTTTCTGCGTCAGCTCCCACACTGAGTTCAGGGTAGGAGTCGCCTACCATACGATTGACAAAGAGCGTTACCCCTCCGAAAATATCGTCTGAGCGCTGACATATATAGCCCGGCAGCTCTGCCGAGATGAGCCTTTTTTTTTCACACGCGAACTGCCCCTTTTCAGGAGAATGTACCCCAAAATTGAGTATAGTTGATATAGTCTTTCCCTCTTCACCTGTCACTCTAATCACGGCTAAGCTAGGATCAGCCGCCGCCCCCGGGGTAAAGTTCCTGGTACAGTCGGTAATATCAGCAGTGCCGGACTCTATCTTCGCGGGCTTAATGTTTTTGTAAGCTTTGATTGCGGACTCGACTGTTTTTTTATATAGAAGTTCAAAGTAGCCCTCCTCAACCCGCCCCCAGATGCCGAGGAGATCCGGTGTCGAATGTGTATGCGAAAACATTATAAATACATTCGCTACAGGTATATTAATAGCTTCAGAAATCCCCTTTCGGATCTCGAGAACAGCATCGTAGTACATGCCCAAAAGGTCTATATGGATAAAGCAAAGCATGTCAGCCCCTTCGTTCCCCATGACTACAGTACGCGCATACAGCGGATCACCGGTTCCATTCGAATAAGATTCGAGATGCGGGAGGAAAACCGTCCCCTCCGGGGTAATATCCACTCGATCGCTACCGGCGCAAAACTTCCTTTCAGGTAGCTTCGGCAAAGTCGCTTTTTTGGTCTGGGCGTTCTCTCGACATGTATATATCGCTTTGCTCCGCCTGTTATATGAGAGTACCTCTTCTATCGCGGTCGCTATATTCTCCATATCTTTTTCGTTCAGGTGGGGAGCTATTTGAGCTACTATAGCGTTCCCCAAAATATGCCGCGCGTTTTCAAATATTTTCCCTGGCGCGTTTTCACCCTTCGCGAAAAATAAAGGATGTTCATTTACAGGTCTCGCATTTGGTAGAAAGACAGGTATACCTTTGCGCTGCAACGCTTTGGATAACCATGCCGCGTTAACCCACCTGCATGAATCCTTCACTTTTATTATGAACATATTAAACGCCGGGTCCTTATATGGCGCGATTTCGCTTATTTCTATCTCTTCTATCGAAGAAAGCCTCTGGCTCAAATAAGCCGCGTTATTTTTTCTGCGCTCTAAAAGCCCGGCTATCCGCCCCAACTGTACATTACCTATAGCGGCCTGAGTATCTGACATCCTGTAGTTCCAGCCCAAATCAGCAAAGTGAACGTCCTCGTTCAGCTTACCGCTGCGCTCGCACTTTCCATCTATACCGCTCTTCCCGATATTAGAGAGGATAGCGATACGGTTGTAATAATCCTCATCGCTCGTGACTATCATTCCGCCCTCACCGGTCACGATGTTTTTTGACTCGTAAAAACTAAAGCACCCCATATCGCCGATCGAACCGACCATTTTACCGCGGTACTTCGATCCGAACGCTTGCGCGGCGTCTTCGATCACTATCATATTTTTTTTGGCGGCGATCGCTATGATCTCATCCATGTCACACGGAACGCCACACAGATGCACCGGTATAATCGCTTTGGTTCTGTCGCTTATCGCTTCTTCGATGGCTGCGACATCAATGTTACCGTCATTCTTATTCACATCTACAAAAACGGGTGTCGCGTTATTGCACAAAACAGCAGAGGCTGTAGAGATAAAAGTCAGAGCCGGTACTATAACCTCATCGCCCTCTTTTATACCGGCCGCGGCTATCGCAACCTGCAACGCGGCGGTACCCGAGGTGACAGAGATCGCGTGTCCTAGATTATGGTATCGCGCGAACTCATCCTCAAACTTTTTTACGTTGTCACCACTAAAGAGCGTCAAACGACCGCTGTATACTGAACGCGCCGCCGCGATACTCTCCCTAAGGCTCATAGTGGAGCGGTTCCCCGGAAAAGAATAACATTTGTCTAATAAAACACTTTCCTTTGAGCGGGTTCTGTCCGCGAAAAAACCTAAACGTCTCGCCAGACTTTTACACTTCTCTTTTATTCTCATATAATATCTCCGTTATATTGAAACAAAGTTTATTCGCTCCGCTCACTGTTTTAGGGGAGATTCCCCCTAAACTCCCGAGCATCGCGATGCTGGTCGCACCCCCCTTTTTACGGGTACTTACAACGACGACTTTTTCGAAAACAGGGAAAACTCTCTATTTGGCAACAGTCCCTTTAGTCCTGGGTTCCCGATTAAAACCTCGGGAATGACGTTGCGCGTCCTCGGGAATGACAGTTTTGGGGACTTAGAGCTACGCGGTGCGAAAACACTATATTTTATCTCCGGGTTATAGCTTAGCTTTGACTTTGGCTAAAAACCCACAAAAATGGCTGTACAAAAGCTGAAAATCCTCACCCCTCGGTATCAATACACTCACAGGTCTTTTCACTATTTTAGCATAAAAATAACTTAGAACCACTCCAAAAAAAGCATACGATATTATAGAACTGTACGCAGCCCCCATAAAGGAATATTTTGGTATTAAGATTATATTCAGCGCGATATTGATCGCTGCCGCCACCAGCGCGCAAAGCGTTGTAACCCAAATAGCGTCTCTCGCGTAAAGTTGCGCGTTCAAAACATGCGTAAACCCTACAACAGAGACCGCCACCGCCAGGATCAAGAAGGGGTAAAGAGCTTTGGCAAAACTTTCCCCATACAAGAATTTTATTGTAAATGGCGCCAAAATCATAGCGGCAATCGATATGAAAATGGTTATAATAATTGTAATACGGCAGAATTTAATCGTTTTTTCTGTCCCATCCACCCCGGGAACGCTCTCTATCTTTGAGATGTTAGGGAAGAGCGCCAACCCAATAGATTGAGGTATTGACATCAATATAAAGCTGAGTGACGCGGCAATGCTGTATATACCGGTAGCATCATCACCGGTAAAATGGCGTAACATAAACAGGTCTGACTGTAAAATTATAAAGCCGGCTATCTCAGCCGGTATCCCTTTTGTCCCCATTTTCAGGCTTTGTATAAAAAGCTTGAAATCAGGTTTAAGCGAAAACAGGTTTAGCTTTATCAGAAATAGAGTAGACACAACAAAGCTGAGTGCCCGTGTCGCTACCCACGCGCTAAATGCCCACCATACATCAAGATAACCGAGTATGGCAAGTACTGTCAGGAAACCGATAAAAATCAGCGGCTCCATTATGTGTAACGCGTTTTTTGCCGAAATGAAGTTAGTCCCTAATAAAAGCGACTGAGAGTAGCTAAGAGAGAGCAGAAAAAAGAGAGCCGCGGATATTAAGATTATCTGCCCTAACGGTAATAACTCCGTAAAGGTTCCAAGCAACCCGAAATAATGAAGCGCGAACATGATAGATGAATATATCAGCGTTAAAAAGAAAGCGGCGAAGAAACTATTCGCGTTAAGCGGACGCGCGAGTGATGGATCTTTCGCTGAAAAGAAACCGACCGGTATTCCAAGCGCGAGATCACCGAGTATACGAGTGCAGGTCGGTATCAACACAAGTATCGCGTACTGCCCACGCCCCTCTGGCTGAAGTATTCTAGCCAATATGATACCGCTTATGAACTGGCATCCGAATGTGATGAGCTGCGACAAAAACATCCAGACGCTTGTTGAGATCACCCCGCCATCATTGCTATGAAATGTATCAGAGACAAACCATCTGATTTTTTGAAATATTGATTTATTTGTCATTCTCGTCTAAGATCTTTAGTTCCCCGAATCCTTCGGGTCATTAAAAAGCCTACCCTCCTTTAAGTCGACTTTTTAGATACAATGATGAACGAAAGATCATTGATTCGTAGCGATACTTTAAATAACATTGGAACGATTTTCTTTTCAAATCGCCAATATCTTTTTCTGATATATCCTTCCAGGAACACGAAAGCATCGCCGCGCACTTACCGCACATAAAATCATCCGGCGGCGCCTCCAACCCATACGCGTATCGTCTATATAGCGCTATTTTGTCACCTGACAATACTTCCTCGATCGATGATTTCTTCAAATCACCAAGCATATAATTATAGTTATAGTCCATCGGACACAAAAAACACTCTCCACTTGAGTTTACATGTAGCCAGTTTATTAAACGTGAACCGGTGTTTGTGCAACCCGCCAGCTTATCACGCTTTATGTTGCACTGATACTCGTTATCCAATATACCCGACCTGTCCATAGTCTTTCCCATTGTGACCGTTACCGAAGTATTGTTGTATCTCTTTTTCAGGGCGGTGAAGTTTCTGTAGTGACTGACATCACCGACACCATGCACCAATACATTTATATTCAATGGTTTCTTAGCCATATAATCAACATTACTGATTACATTTTTCGCGCCTTTTTTTCCTACTATCCTAAAGAATTCGCTTTCGTCAAGCGCGGGGATGTTCAACTCAAAATCTTTGACGCCAAGCGACATCAGCGTGTCAACGAGCGCGGGAGTGAGGTTACTGCCGTTGGATATGACAATATGGTTAAGCCCTTTATCTACGATCTTCTTCGCAAACGCGGGATACCTGTCATCGAGAGTCACCTCATTATAGGCGCATAGACATACGGTTATGTTGTTGTTCTTGTTCAAAAGTGACAGCTGAGAAAGTATATCATCAAAGAGCGCTTCATCAATATCATGTTTTTTTCGCGGGTCAACGGCGACCGGGCAATATATGCAGGCATGATTGCATACAGTGTTAGGGTCAATCTCAACATAAAGCAGGTTAAAGGCTCTATCCTGATCAACTGATTCTGAAAACAAAAAACTGTCTTTAATGAGCGAAACCAACATGTTTTGCGTAGAGCTGTCAGCGTATTTTTCTGAGACAAACTCATTAATGCTTTTCGGAGTAACAAAATACCGCAAAATATCTATGAGTCCCTTATCGATATTTAACCTCTTGTTAGAATGAGGGCTACTGATAGTATTGATACCAAGCGCTTCTAAATGAGAGTACGCATAATAGTGAGTATACCTCTCTGCTTTAGTGCCTTGCTGCGCGAAATCCGCCGCCAGTACCTGATGGAGCATACCGCCATTTAAGTAGTTCGAGGTTAGATAGCTTTTTTCAAGAAGAGGAGTTAAATCATCTATGATACTATTTTTTTTGTCATTCTGTTTCAATATATTTACCATAAAGACACGCTATTCATTTCAGCGATTCTTTTTGCCGAGAGATACCGTATCTACATGCCTTTAATTTAATTTGTGCGTTTTGATTTTCCCATCGCCATGCTATAAATTTGCATCAACATTTCATAATGGCGGTCAGGGTTCAGCTCTGTTTCAACAAACTGTCTCGCAGCTTTACCCATAGAAACGACTGAATCTGACGAGCCAAGAAGCTCCTCTATCTTTTTACGTAACTCTTCTGCGTTACCAGGAGTAAAGAGCAGTCCACGTTCTTGATCCTTTACCAGCTCAGGGATACCGCCAATACGAGCTCCTATCACCGGCTTTCCGAGGGCAAATGCCTCAACGATCGCCAGCGGGTAATTTTCGTACCACTCTGACGGTACGACAATAAACATTGACTTATTTAACAGGTTATTAAGCTCATTGCCATTTTTAAACCCAAGAAAATGAACGTTCTTCATTTTTTTGTTAGAAACGACTTCCTCAAGCTCTTCACGCTGCGGACCGGTACCGATTATATTAAGCTCAACATTGAGCCCTTCTACAGCTTTGATCAATGTTAAAATCCCCTTCTCTTTTGAGAGCCGCCCAAAATATACGATACTTCTTCCGTCAGAAGCAAAAGCGGGTTCGTAATCGTTAGCATCAATAAAATTCGGGAGCTGAACCAGCTTCCCCTTTAGCCCCATTTCAGCTACCTTTTCTTTCAAAAAAGCGCTTACCGGAGCAAAAACATCAACTTTATTATAGCTATTCAGGACAGTATGATGCAAGTACATCTCCACTGAATTCAGCAGGCTTTTAGCGTACGAACCCTTGGTGCATTTCCTAAGAAAGCACCAGTAATACTTACCCTTACTACATTTTTCGCAAGGTTTACCCATACAGAGCATAGAGTATGTCGGGCACACGACTTTATAGTCATGCAGGGTCATTACCACCGGGATATCATACTTCTTAAACACATCTAAAATAGATGTCGAAAGTTGATGCGCGAAATTATGAAGATGGGCAATATCAGGTTTTTCTGCCAGAATCAGCCGTTCAACTTTTTTTTTCGCCTCAAAGGAGTAAAGAAGCTTTGACGCTACCTTTATTTTATCTATGATCCCACCGGAGTTGTGATAGTCAATACCGTCAGTAAAGTAAGGAGCTGTAGAATACTCAGGGTTCTTTGGGTGCGACATTCCCCAGAATAAAACCTGATGACCTCTTTTTTCTAACAGTTCACCGGTACTCATGGTGACTTTTTCAGCCCCACCTTTAGGGTACAAATATTTATTTACAAGTAATATCTTCATAAAAAATTTCTAATCCGTATTATGAGTTTTTCAGCCCTTACATTATTTCAAAGAGCAATGCCAGTTCCACGCCGATTTGATTATTGTATTCAGGTCAGCGTATTTAGGCTCCCACTTTAGTACCTGTTTGATTTTATCCGCGCTGCCGACAAGACTCGCCGGGTCGCCAGGACGCCTAGCAGAATCAACCGCGATTATCTCTTTGCCGGTTATATTTCTAGCGACTTCTATGACTTCTTTTACCGAATATCCATTTCCGTTACCGAGGTTGAAGCAATCACTTTTCCCGCCATTCAAGAGGTATTCAAGCGCGAGGATGTGAGCGTCAGCAAGATCGTTTACATGTACATAGTCCCTGACACACGTCCCGTCCGGAGTATCATAGTCAGTGCCGAACACTTTAATGTCTGCCCTCTTCCCCGCCGCCGCGTCTAAGACAAGCGGTATGAGATGAGTCTCAGGATCGTGCAGTTCACCTATTTCAGCCTCAATATCAGCGCCGGCCGCGTTGAAATATCGCAGGTTTATGTGCCTCAAGTTATAGGCGCTGTCATAATCCCTTAATACCTTCTCCACCATCAGCTTAGTTTCACCATAAGGGTTTATTGGATTTTGCGGATGCTCTTCAGTGATCGGTATCTGTTCCGGCACGCCGTAAGTCGCGCAGGTGGATGAAAAGATAAAGTGCTTTACATCAAACTCTAGCATGACCTCTAAGAGATTTAAGGTACCGACAAAATTGTTCTGATAATACTTAGCCGGAGCTGTAACCGACTCACCGACATAAGCAAAAGCGCTAAAGTGCATAACCGCTTTTACAGAATACTTTTCAAAGCAGAGTCGAATCTGTTTCTTGTCGTTCAGGTCGCCTAAGACAAACTCTCCCCATTTGACAAAATTTCTGTGACCATAAACCAAACTGTCAAATACGACTGTTTTATACCCTCTTTGGTTTAAGAGTTTATTTATATGGGAGCCGATGTAGCCCGCTCCTCCGACAACAAGTATCAAGTGAAAACTCCTTATTAAAGCATGTTTTTTGTTTAAAGTACTATATTATTACTTATGCAAATCGTTATTATGGGGCTTTTCCGAAGCCTCCCCCGCGTTCAGGGTAGCATCTGCTTTTCTAACACTAGAGCGATTCAAGTTTGCGCCGCTCCCTTCCATCATACCCATGACTAAAAAAACAAGCGCGTTAAAGTATGAGAACCATAACATGTCTACAAAAAATCCATTAATTATAAATGTAGCTAAAATTGCCCAGTAAAAAACGATATTTTTTTTGTTATACGAGCCAGTGCGAATGGATATTTTATATAATTGTCGACTTTTTTTCAGGCTACTGTAAAAAATTCCGAGATAAATTGTAAGCCCTACAATTCCGAGCATGACAAGTATATGCAGAAACTCATTATGCGGTACCGTCAGGTCAAGCCCAAAATGATCAGCAATAAAGCTGAAAGTAACCAAATGGTCACGGCTGGCGTCATAAAAAGAATTTTGTCCAAAACCGTAACCCAAGACAGGCTTGCTAATAGATGTGTTTATAGCAGTGGCGTATAAAGCTATCCTGCTATAAATAGGTCCTACTTCGCCGGTCCTTTTTTTCAAAAGAGTCGAATTCGCAAAAAACAACCCAATCGCAATAACCATTACAACAGCCAAACCAGCGCAGAAAGCCATCATCCTTCGATACTTGGGCAGATAGTAAACGATTATGCACAAACCAGCGATCAAGGATAACCAAACCGCTCTTGTCAGAGATAAAAATGTGGCCGCAGCTGTCAAAGCCATGGTAATCATAACTGGTATTTTCCTAAACCCGGTAAGCTCAGTAAAAAGGTAAAAAGATCCTAAAAACGCAATCGCCATTACCCCGCCATACTCTACCGCGTTTGCAAATGGTCCATGCGCTCTTTTAGCGTGCGTTATTACCAACGTGTCAGGCACAAAAGGATTTATGTGAGTGAAATATTGTATAATCCCAATAACCGCCAGATAAAATCCGGCTATTCCTAAAGCATAAAAAAACAACCGAACATCTTTTTTATTACTGATGAGGTTTTTTGCCAGGAAAAAGAAGGCGAATGGTGTCATATAACCATCGATAAATACTTGCAGGTTTTGGGACAAGTTCGGCCTAAGCGCCATGCTCGCCAGCGCGATTGCGGAAAAAATAATTAAGTAGGTTTCTGTCTTCTGCCGCGGCAGTATATCGCGCATATTCAAAATCACCTGCAACACTATGACAAAGAAAATCATCACAACTGTAGCTCGTGTAAATGTAATGTCAGGTATACCTTTACCTAGTGGAATACGTAAGTAGAAGTCGAGTATGGGAGAGGCTATCATCCATAGTAAAAGCGCCTTCAATGGCTCACCAAAAACAAAAGCGAAGAAACCTATACCTATAAGCCCCATAAATAGTATCAACCACTGATAAGAAAGAGTAGTCCAGGCAATACCAACTGATACAAGTACAATGCTAAATATTTGAAAAAGGCTCAAGCCTATCTTGTCTGAAATTTTCTGAGCTATTGCCATCTAAAAAATCTCCTTAAAAACCAGTGGTACAGCGAACTTACTTTTGTGCGCTGATAAAAACGGATCAGATTATGTCGCATACCAGCGCCGGCCAATGACTCTACTGCGGAAATAAACTTCAGGTAGTAAAAAGATTTGCGGCATGGTCCTTGATAACTCTGCCCAAAAGAAACGCGACCTAACAGATCGCTCCTTGCGGGCTGTGGCTCTTTTTCGACGGCAACAGTAGCGAGATACCCGACATCTTCTACCGCTATGCGATGCACCTCTTCGTTATATCCGCCATTAGGCCAGCAGAAGAACCTTACCGGTTTGCCTATATTTTTTTCTATCTCGCGTTTGCTTTCAACAAGTTCACTTTTGACCCGGGACAAATATTCTTTCTTCGTCTCGATACGGTCACGAAGTGGATTATCCTTGATATGTTCATGGTAAAGAGCTTTTAATATACCCTTCGAATCATCATTTTTAAAGAAATCACGCCCACCATTCACTTTTACATAATCTGTCAAACGCTCAGCAAGACTCTGATCATCAGAATACCTACGGGTCACCAAACCCATACCAAATTCATAAATTGGATATCCATAAGCCATATCATCAGCAAAGTTCTCAGCGAACCAAAACGGTTTTTTCTCTGGGCGAAGGTTCCACTCAAGCCAGTAGTAAGGATCCTTAGGATGATGAAAATCTATAAGTTTTTCACCCGAAAAGTAAGAAGCATGAGTCATGCCATGCGACTCTATGTTGACACTCCCTTCGTCAGACATTTTTTTTAGCTCCTGCCATGAGGCATAGCCCCAAGTCGCCAGATCATCCTGAGAAACACTACCATTCCAGACCTCTTCTAAAGTAGGTCTTATGGTAGCATCAGTATCTACGAATTCAGGATTGACAAAAAAAGTTGCCTTTGCCCCATATTTTTTTAAAAGCGGGTACGCAAAGATCCAGTTATCAAGATAACCGTCGTCGAAGGTTAAAACTATTGATTTTTTGGGTATGTCACTAGCCAGCTCATGTAATTCAGCTATGGTATAAGTCGTAAAACCGTTTTTTTTAAGATACCGTAGTTGCTTTTCAAAAACGCTTGTTGGAAGTGAGAGATCGCTCCATGGGTGGCAGGAGTCATTCCCCACACTATGATAATATATGATAGGGACATCTTTGATATTCATAAAGTTATCCCCCTTTTGCTATTAAATACTCATCAAGCCTCTTTTTGTAGAGCGGGTTCTTAGAATATCCCCTAAGACCAACAACAATACCAAGCATCAAGCCAAGGTCTCTGGCAAAGAGAGCAAGAGGAATAGCTAGGAGTTCTTGGGCTCCTGGGAATTTATTGTAAAATTTTAAATAAAGCGCATATCCAAAGCGGTATGTATAAGCTAAGACTGCCAGTCCAAGCAGAACAAGCAAAAGTGGGAAGAAAATTGCCGCCAACAAAAGAATAGCTCCTGCTATGTATTTATAGATAATATGGTAAACTCCATTAGAAGTTTGCCGTGAGTATCCATTCGCTCTTTCATATATATAACCCTGCCGAAACATCTGTCTGGCACTCCCTCTGATATGATGCCGTATCACAGCTTTTGCTGTATAAGTCAGCTTGCAACCAGCATTTAGCAGGTTTTCACCAAATAGCTTATCCTCGCCAGCCCTGAGCCAGACAGGAAAACCACCAGCCCGTTCCCAAGCTGTTTTTTTGTAGAGTAACGATGAGCCTGTAAAAGGCGGGTGTTCTTTTTGCTTCTCAAATACTTCTCCGCACGTTTCTGTATCCGCGAAATATTCCCTTAAAAAAGAATAATTTACAGCAACTACCGAACGCTCGAACGGTGTCATTGGAGCCGGAACATACTTTCCATAAACTACATCTATAGAATCATCATTTTTTATCGGTGCGATAAGTTGTTCTAACCAGTCTGTTTCTGCGGTGTTCCCGGCATCAATACATGCGATCAAGTCATACTTTGCGCTACGGGTAGCGACATTTCTGCCAGCGCCGGGCAGTTTTTCCTCATTGTCTACTATCGTTATTAAGACACCCTTGTTTTTGTAATCGTTTATTACAGCTATGGTATTATCGGTTGAGCCTCCGTCAGCGATTACTATTTCAGATGGCATGTACGATTGGAGAAAGAGCGAGTCAAGAACACTCTTTATTCCGGTCTCCTCATTTAAAACCGGAATAACTACCGAGACATTCATTTTTTGACCTCAGGGAGTACTGCGAAAACCTGCATTTCTGTGAAGTGAGTTATATCATCTACAGAGTCAATTTTATTATCAATGAACTCTAACAAAAGAACAAAGCCATAAGCCGCGATGAAGCCGACAAAGACACCGATGAAGATAAAGACAAGCTTAGGGAATATCGGTTGAGAAGGAACTACAGCGTAATCCACAACCTTCACATTTACCATATCAGCCTGACCTATTTCTTCTAACCTAGCAGCCTCTTGAAGTTTAAGGTAGCGTAAATATGATTTTTCCGCGAAAGGGATGGCAGAGGTAATTTCACTCAGCCTGACCTCTCCCTCATTGAGGTTTTGTTTCCTTTCATACAAGTCCTCTAACCGAGAGACCAACTTCTCTCTACGAAGTTCTAGGTCACCAGCAGTCGCACTGAGAGTTGTCATAATATTATTTCTTAGTTGCTTTATTGCAACCTTCAACTTCTTTATAGTCGGGTTGTTCGCTTTTAACTCTTGTTCTAATTTGTTCTTTTTTGTTACAAGCTCAACCAAGTCAGAACCCATTTTTTCCAGCATCAGGTTCTTCGATTTACTATCGTTAAATGTAACGAACCTTGAGGTTTCTTTTAACTCTCTTATCGTCGCCTCTGTACTAGCTAGCTTTTGTTCAACAATGATTAACTCTGTTTTAAGAGATGTCATCAGCCTCAGTAACGCTTCTCTATCCTCATTTATCTTACCAACAGACCACTTTGCCTGTAGGTCACGCTTCTCTTTGTTGAGAACATCTATTTTTTTCTTAAATAACAATGCCTGCTCAGCATAAAAATCTTCTGCTCTCATTGATTTAAATAACTCAAGCCGTCTGTCTAAATACGTTTCAATCATAGTATTTATAACTTCTTTAATAAGAATGGGGTCATCTCCCATATAACTGATCATTATAATATCAGATTTAGGAACTGCCTTTACCTTTACTTTCTTTTGCAAGGTAGCTATGCTCCCTTCACGAGGATCAGTCTCATCTAAAAGTCCTAATGCGTAAATCGGCGATTGCAGAAGCTTTATAAACGAATCTATCGCGTTAGATTTCTTTTTTTTGACGTGTAGCTGGAGCTTGTCTGTAACTCTTTCGATTACAGTACGTGAAGTTATTATCTCAATCTCTGAGATAAGTACATCTTCGCGACCTAAAAACTGCCCGGCTGGTTGCAAAAGAGCAGGAACGGTAGAAGATTTAGCCCTCTCAACATAAAGCTTACCCATAGCCTTGTATGGTAGTGGCACAACATACGTACCAATCGTAACCAGCAAAGTTGTAAGAATCATTATTGAGAAAAATGTCCTTTTACGCTTAAATATGACAACAAAAATATCTCTTATTGAAAATTGTGTTTTTGTACTGAAATCATCCATTTTTTTTTACCTGCTGGTTTCTATAAATAAAGTTTACATCCATCTGTATAGTCTCTTTGGAATGTAATGTGCTTTCTTGTTTAAAACTACTTTCAGGTTCTTCGGCTTTGCTTCTTCGAACATCTCTTTCAGCTTATCTAATACCTGCCACTTGGTCGTACCAGCCTCTAACAAAAGTAGAACAATGTCAACTTCAGAAACAAGACCTAACACTTCAGGCGCCATTATAGCAGGCGGCGCGTCAATCAAAATGAACGCGAAATCCTTACGTATATCTTCTAACCTATTCTTAAAAACTTCCCCCTGCTTAGATGAATCAGTCCATAAAACCTTTACAGCATACAGGTTATCTGCCAAGGGTGTTTGCAGAGACTTTTCAATATCTGTTTCTTTTGTAAGACCGGCATTGTTCCCATCAACTAAAAGTACCTTGCCGCCTTCTGACCTGCTGAGAGCGTAAGCAAGGTTAGCAGTTACTGTGCTAGCGCCGTGTCCACTGTCAACTGGTGTGATAAGCACACTCTGAAAAGGGTTCCCATTATTCCCGAGAATAACCCGTTGACGCATCTTTTTTATTTGCAACAAAAACTCTTTGTCATATACTTCAAATGGTAGTGACATAAAAAACCTTTTAAATCAATTATTCGTTAATATTGTAAAATACACCCGCGCCCATATCAAACGGCATCAGCTTTCTTATATATTGATCGACGAAAAGATCAACATTGGCGATTCCGGTTTTTAATACATAGACAATGTCTCCTGCCTGCACATATAGCTCTTTTGAGATACGACCTTCATCAGACTTTAGGTTAACAAAGATCTTTTCAAGCTTCCCATTAGTTTCCCTGATAATGAGCAGTTTTGACATGTCAGCAGTATTAAGTTCACCACCAGCCAGCGCTAACGCGTAATATGGGCTAACGTTACCCATCAGCTGATAAACGCCTGGCTTACTCACTTCACCCATAATAGCTACCGTCATGCGAACGCTTTGATTCAAGCTCAGCACTACCTCAAGATTAGGAAACTTCTCCTGATATTTTTTGGTGACATAAGATGAAGCCTCCGCGAGAGTCATCCCTTCAACATGAATTTCTTTCATGAGAGGTAGGTTCGCGGTACCATTTTCTCCTACCCAAAAGGTCTTAGACTGCATGTAGTAGTTTTGGGATAGCAGGTCGAGGAAATCATCGAGCTTGCTTTGAGCTTCCACTACGACAACATCGACCTCAGGGTTAATATATTTTCTTTTGTACTTTTCAACAAGAACATTTGTGAGCTGAGCAATAGTTAGCCCTTTAGCTTTTACAACACCAGCTCCTGAAACAGAGATAGTACCATCAGGCAGAACAACAACATCTCTAAACTGCTCGGGATACTCCGGCATTGTCACTTTTTTACGATCTTTTTTTATTTTCATTGCGTTTATAGTTACTTCCACATCGCAATGTTTCTGACGATACTTTTCGTTGACAGCAAGCCTAGCATCTGACAAAGAGCTTCCCGCAACGCTTATGGCTCCTATAAGTGGAAGGTCAACTGTACCATCCATACCCACTATCAACCTGCCATCTGACTTTCTTGTGTTCTCAAACAGGCTCTCTAATAAACTGTTTAATTTATTCTGTGCCTCCATAACAAATACATCAATGTCAGGAGAAAGCAATTCTTTAGCGTATTTTTGGGTAAGCAAAGAGTTAAGTTGCGCCACTGTCATCCCTTTAGCCTTTATGCCCCCTACCTTCATTAGCGAAATTTTCCCGTCAGGTAAGATAACAACATCTTTTGAGTACTCCGGGTAGCTGTGTACAACAACAGACAGCTTGTCGCCCGCGTCGAGTTTATAGTTTTCATCGTCTTCAAGATGACGTTTGTAGTAGTTGATTAAAAGGATATCACCCTTTGATATATTTTCAGGCTTACCTGACTGAACAGCGTCGTCACCTTCTACAAACGCGCGAGCTGTAATAAATAATCTATCTCCAATATCAAAGCGATATTCATCTTTACTTGATTTGTAGTTTTTATAGAAGAGCGCCTCTAATTTGTCTCCGTGAACAATCCGGTCATTCCTTAAAAGCAACCTAGGCGAAGCCTGAACAGGTTCTGTAGACTCAAGACTCTTCTTCACTGTGGTCCCACAGCCACCTAGTAAAAAAACAAGCGCGAGAGTGAATATCATTTTACAAGGAAACAATTTATTATTTGATATAGTTTTCAACTAAATTCCTTATTTTTCATATTTATTGATAAAATGCAATGGTAACTTTATCATGCACACACACTTTTTGTCAAGCATATATTTTGTAAATTACTTAAAACATTAATTATCCTGTTATAAGAGCGGAATGCGAAACACTTTTAATACACGATATGCAACATCAATATTCTACCTCTCTATTTCATACACAGGGTAGAATACTCGCGCATCACAACCGGCGGATCAATCCAAAATAAATCAAACATAACATCATATTGCATCCAATACCGCTAAGTTTTACGCCACAATCATAATCAAAGCCCTGTAGCGCCGGATTTATCGTGGGTATTCCAAGCTTGATTTATTAAAGTTTCAGCGCCTCAAATTTGCATAGTGCGTGTTGGCTAAACGCCGGTTCCCCTCAGTATCGCCGGGATAGTCATAAAAATTATCTTAATATCCAAGCCTAAACTCCAGTTATCAATATACTCTAAATCCAGCCTTACCCAGTCCTCAAAACTCACTTTGTTTCTTGCGGTAACCTGCCAGAGGCATGTAAGCCCGGGGCGCAATGAAAGGCGGCGCCGTTGCCATCGGTCATAGTTTTCCACTTCACGCGGGACTGGCGGCCGAGGCCCTACAATACTCATCTCTCCCTTTAAAACGTTTAGTAGTTGTGGCAATTCATCGATACTAAACTTCCTTAGCAGTTTCCCTTTCGGTATTAACCTGGGGTCATCTTTTATTTTGAATACAGGACCTGACTCCTCATTGAGATGTACCAGGTCAGACTTCAGCTGATCCGCGTTAGGCACCATTGTCCTGAACTTCCACATAGTAAATTTTCTACCGTTCTGACCACAGCGCTCCTGCCCAAAAAAAACCGAGCCTTTAGAGTTTAGTTTTATTATTATTGTAGCCATTAAAAATAGCGGTGAAAGAATTATCAGGAATAGAAGGGAGATGGCTATATCCATACCTCTCTTCAGCATAAGTTGGAAGGGATGTGAGGGGATAGACTCTAGGCAGAGAATAGGGAGCCCACCTAGCTTGCTCAGCCTGCTTCTGGCTATATTTATATTAAAAAAGTCAAGCGTAATAAACACATTAACGCCTACATGTTCACATAGTACAACATACTTTTCGAGTTTACTTATCCAGTTTCTCGGAAGGCAGAATACAACTTCATCAACCACATGATTATCGAGAACTTCCTCTAAATCATCAAGAGCTCCCATGAATGGTTTGCCATCTATTTCACCTACCTTCTTTTTTAAATCATCTACAAACCCTATGCACCTTATCCCCCACTCCTTATGGGATTCTAAAAGCTTAGCAAAATTCCTAGCGCGCTTACCAGAGCCAGCGATCAACACCTGGCGATAATTATAGCCGCGTTTTCGTATTTTGCGTAAAAAGATTGTCAGCAGTATTCTTTCGAGCAATAAAGCTGTCAATGTAATCAGAAAAACCAATAAAACAAATTTACTGTTAAATATTTTACTATTAAAAGTGAAAAGTCCCATGCTGAAAATCAGAGTCGCGGTAATGACTGACTTAATTATTTGGATTATTAGCTTAGAGTAAGGTGTTCTTCTGTTTGAATGATAACCATCATAGTATCGCAAACACGCCACCCAAACAAAAGCGGCAAAAACATAAGAAAAATATTCAGCGCCTGAATTAAACCGGTGAACTGTGCTTATATCGGCCAGGTAAAAGCTAATGGAAATAAAAAGCGCGCACCCCACAATGAGTAAATCAGATATCATCATTAACTTACTAAATAATTGTGCCTGTTCTTTAAGCATATTAACTTATCCTTGTTTAATCACTCTTTTTTTGTAAAACGCTGGTCAATATATCAAGTGTTTTTTTAGCTTGCTTAGCCCAGGGTATTGTCTTTACATAACGTATACCAGACTCACCCATACTGCTCAATATCTCCGGGGAATTTTTCAGGCGTTCAATCGCAGCAGCTATCGCTTCAGGAGCGTGTACCGGCACCAGCTCGATTCCGCCAGAATCCCTTGCCATATACTCATTATCCCCAACCGGTGTCGCGATGACCGGAGTCCCCACCGAAAGGGCTTCTAAAAACGCGACAGGAAACACCTCATGGTATGAAGTACGTAGCATAATGTCCGCTCTTTCTATCAGTTGATATTTTTCACCTCCATACACCGGACCGAGTTCTATTACATTAGCCTCTAAGCTGTATTCAACTATTTTTTTGTTGATATCTTTTTTCAGCTCACCACTCCCCGCGAAGTATAGCTTGACCGGAACATTTTTTGATTTAAGTATCCTGACAGCTTCAATGATATCAAACACACCATTCTCGGCAATATACCTGCCAAGGAAAAACAATACAAAATCATCAGGTTTTATTTTAAACTTTTTATCAAGAAAACTTTCGTCCCTGCTGACATCTGTTATATCCATACCCGAATGGATCACACTGATTTTTTCTATCGGGATATTATGCCTCTCTGACAAAAAAACCTTAAGGCTCTCACCTGCCGTCACCACTTTGTCAGCATACACCAAAGTAAGCCTCTCTATCAGGTAGTATATCAGAGCGTACAGTTTGTTGCCTACATGTTCTGTAGTAGACCCAAAACTGTGAACTGTCTGCACATAAGGCTTCTTGAACAAAAACTTGCAGACCACGGCAACCAAGCCACTAAGAGGTGTCTGCGGATTAATTATTGTTATCTCTTTGCGAGTCTTCCATGCTTTCAAAAAAGAGTAAAGAGTAAGCGAAAGCGGTTGCATGACAGACTGCCCATGTATTGGAACTTTATTGATAGTGCATTTGTCGCTCTCATCAAAAACGTCTTCACTCACCTCGTCGCGCCCAACAATAAGCCGGATGTCAATAGTTGAGGCTAACCTTTTTGACAGTTCATAAGTATAAACTTCCATTCCACCCGAGATGATCTTCTTGTTCGCAAACGGTGGAAAATCCTTACACCCTAAAAACAAGAGTTTTATTTTGTCTGCCATAACAGCTGTTACTCCTTAAATAAGCTCAAGCTAAAAAACGTTAACTGCCCCTAAAAAAAATAGTCCCGCTTCATATTAAATATCAAGCAACGCTAATAACTGCTATACAAACAACCACAATCACTAATAGACGTTTACCATCGTTTTAAGCTTGGCAACACCACTTTTCATCAAAATAATACATTTATATAGCACTGTTCAATCTATTGAATTATAGGTATAATTGAATATCCAGATTATCTTTTTTATGTGGAATTGTCAATACTTTTTTACATTTGCTTCTCAAAAATATTTGTGGAGATATTGTCTTGACTATCAAGTTTTTACGCAATAATTTTACCGTAGTTTTCATTGAACATATTTTTATTTTTCAACACTCCGCACGCATTGCGCAATAGTTTTCTCACGAGGAAAAAGGTGACGCAGATGTAACCGACTAAAACTCTCCAAACAAAGCGCGGTCGCGTAAATTATGGGGTTGTTCTAACCAGCAAAAATAACTATTGACTTTACCACGCCATAAACCTATATTGTAGGACTACTTTTCAATGAGGTTATATGAACAACAAAAAAATCGAATTCGCCAGACAACTGATGCAGACGCTTGGACACTATTCCTTTACATTTTACTCCGCGCTGTCGATCGTCCTGCTCGCATACGTTTTTTTGATGTACTACCGCGACAACAAGACCGACGAAAAAATATCGGCGTACCTGACGTACAGCATCTCCGGGATTTATATGCTGACGTTTTTCCTGATATGCTGGTTCCATTATCAGATATATTTGCATGTTCAGATAGAGCTGTCAGACAGCGACGTGCGGATGATAAACGGCTCGCTCGAAGGCTACATGCGGATGAAGGGGCTATTCGACCCGTCAGAGCTTCTCCAGTCCAACATAATTCGATACAAGATACCGCTCTGGATAGAGAACGAAAAGTTGTATTTCTGGTTACTCTGCTACTCTGTATTCGCTGTGCTGATCAACCTTAAAGCAAAGCGGCGAGAGATCAAGGCGATGGTCAACCTCTTTTTGGTCTTACAGATAGGGATACTATTCTTCACATCTAACCCGTTTTTGGACCCGCTCGGTAAGTTTTTCGGTGAGGTACGCGACTACACAACGAAGATGCAAGACAGTGTAAATTATTCATTACAGGCGAAGCAGGGCTTTACCTACAAGACTTTCTTCAGGATGAAGCACTATTACAACGCGATCTACATGTGGATCCACCCACCGATGCTTTTTATCGCGTACGCATCGCTTACGATAACATTCATCTGCTCAATATTTATGTTCTGGCGACGTGAGCGTGAGTATGAGCGTATCGGTTATGATTACGCTAAGCTCGGCTACTTCTTACTCACCGCTGGTCTGCTGATCGGATATCCGTGGGCGGTGGAGGCGTGGGGCGAAAACTGGTGGTGGGACCCTAAGATATGCAGTACGATCATGATGTGGCTATTCTACTCGGCGTACCTGCACATACGGCTTTATCTGCACAAAAAATACATGTGGCACTTCACCGCGATACTCGGCGTGCTCTGTTTCGCGACGATGGTGTTTACCTACGTGATGTCGTACTTCTTTCAAGGAGAGCATACATTCTAATGAATATAAAATGGCGTGAAATAAATTATGACTACTTCCTTATTCTGCTGACAACGATTATCCTGTTCGCGATATCGCTTGTGACAATATATGGGATGATGGATTATAACAACAGCACTACAGACTTGGGGAAAAGTTATTTTGAGAAGGGGCAATACTACGAAGCAAAAGTTGAGTTTGACCAGCTTTATGAAATATACCCTGAAAATATAGAAGTAATAATATACGTCCTGCAATCGCTAGAAGCGCTCGGGCAGAGGGATGAGGCAAACAACTTCTACATGAGTCTTAATGGAGAGCTGCAACGAACAGTCAGCATGGTCTTCAACAGACAAAATGTAGAATACAAAACACTTCGCGAGATGTACCTCGAAAAGATGAACAACCTGGTGTCGCCATACGTCATAGCTCTTCTGCTAGCCCTCGGGATATGTGTACCGAAACGGCTGTTCTCGGCGAAGGGGCTCACAATAGCGGCGATATTGATGATTGTCGCGACGATAGGGGTTAGTGTAATAGCTGATTCGATAATCGCGCTCGCCGTGGTTCTTTACATCTCGTTCGCTTTGCAACTGGTCGTTTTTATATTGGTAATGAGCGGGATGAAACTGCACTTCGAAAAAACGGGCTACTGGATGCGTGTCGGCTCTTCACTAATACATCTCGGATTTATTATCTTTGTCTTAGACTTCTTGTTCCTGAAGGAAGGTCTTGTGATAGACTCTTACAACATATTTATTGATTTGAATCCACTCAACGCTATTGATCCAAGCATAAAGACCAGAACACACTTGGTCATCTTTTGGATATCTACCGTGATGATGTCTGTCGGCTGTCTTTTGACTTTTTACGCACCGGAGATAAAGAAGAAGAGAGATCAGTTATTGTCGTCATAAAAACCTCTGCACACCCCTTAAACCGTCATCCTGAATTTGAGACGCGCCTCTTCTTTCAGGATCTACCCGCGTTTATAGGAAGGATGCCAGATCCTGAAATGAAT
>JAJRXV010000234.1 GCA_024276115.1 Deltaproteobacteria bacterium | reverse complement strand
ACATGCTTCAATGCGTCAAGATCCTTCGCAAGCAGCTTACTCACATTTTCATCTAAGTATTTAAATAGATAAGGGTCGTGAATCACCCCATATTTTATTATTTCAGCAATACCGTTCAAAAACTCCGACTTTGGCAGAGTACTTAAAACATTGATATCAATCAGAACAAGCTTTGGTTGATAAAAAGCTCCGATCAGATTCTTCCCATAGTTGTGATTTACACCTGTTTTGCCACCAACACTGCTGTCTACATCAGCGAGAAGCGTTGTCGGCACTTGAATAAAAGGGACGCCACGTAAATAAATAGAAGCGACAAAACCGGTAAGGTCACCAATCACACCACCACCAAGTGCGATAAGAGGAGTATTTCTCTCACACCTCAGCTCAAGCAGTTCGGTTATTATCTCGTTCGCGGTGTCTAACGACTTACTTTTTTCACCATCATCCACGACAATTTTCTTCGCGTCAAATCCCTCCGAAGCCAGTCTGCGCATCATATCTTCGGCATACAAACCATCAATACAGTCACTGGTTATAAGGACGACCTTATCATTAAAACCTAACGATTTCAGTTCATGCGCAATGTTTTTTATTGTACCGGCACCAATTTTGATATCGTACGAGCGCTCACCGAGATCAACTTCAACAGTATCGTAGTCTGCATTTATATAAGTCATTATAGCGTCCGCCACTTCCTCAGGTTCTTTACCATCAGTGTCTATCGAGAAATCAGCCTTATTATAATATTTTAATCTACTGTTCATCAAATTTTCTATCCCCGACTTTTTATCATCGATATTTAAAAGTGGCCTGGAGTCGTTATTCATAACTCTACTAAGTATCGTTTTTGTTGCCGCACGTAGACAAATCACTCTTCCTGACTGCTTCAGCATCCTTAGGTTTTCCGCGTTCACTATAGCCCCTCCACCAGTCGCGATTATCTGATTTTCCTCTTGGACAACCAATTTAATCGCTTTGGTTTCAAGCATTCTAAAATACGCTTCGCCTTTTGTTTTAAATATTTCAGCTATGCTGGCTCCTGCCAGCTTCTCAATTTCCTTATCGACATCAACGAGCCTAATATTTTTTTTTTTTGCTAATATCCTACCTACTGTCGTTTTGCCAGTTCCCATAAAACCAGTTAAAATTAAATTTTTCATACTTTTTTTACATATTCTTTATAACTGTTATAATTTCTTTTAATTTCCTTTATGTTATCAGACGAAAATTTCTCTAGAAATATTTTAGCTATTTCAAATGCCGCCGCCGCCTCACCAACAACAGCCGCCGCTGGTACCGCGCAAACATCTGATCTCTCCACCGCGGCCTCGAATGGTTCCTTTGTTCTCATGTCTACTGACCGTAATGGAGTATACAAAGTCGGTATCGGTTTCATCACACAATTGATGATTATATCTTCTGAGTTGCTCATACCGCCTTCAATCCCTCCGGCATTATTTGTCTCTCTGTAGTAGCCTTTATCTTTGGTATAGAATATTTCATCATGTACCCGCGATCCCGGAACCTCTGCGCACTTGAATCCAAGCCCGATTTCAACTCCCTTTATGGCTTGTATACTCATCATTGCCGCCGCCAGCTTCGCGTCAAGCTTCTTATCATACTGCGTATGACTGCCGAGCCCTAAAGGCGCGCCTTTTACAATTATCTGAAACGTACCGCCTAATGAATCACCATTAGCTTTTGCCTTATCTATACGTGCCTTCATATTTGCTTCCGCGTCATTGTCCGCGGTCCTGAGCTCTGATTCCTCAGAGATTCTTTTTATATCAGCATGATTTAGTCCCTCGATATTAGCCTTGACGCCACCTATCTGAGTAACTGTGCTGATAATAGAAATATTAAATTCATCTAAAATCCTTTTAGACAATGCGCCTACAGCTACTCTTGCGGCAGTCTCTCTAGCACTTGATCTCTCAAGTATATTCCTTATGTCCTCTTGGTCATATTTAATACTACCTGTTAAATCCGCATGCCCCGGTCTTGGCTTTGTCACATAAATCGATTTGTCAAGATCTTCACTCAAAATCGACATTTTTTTTAGCCAATTAGCATAATCTTTATTTTCAATGATCAATGTTACGGGCGCACCGGTTGTTTTGCCAAATCTAACGCCTGATAATATCTGAACCTTATCTGTCTCGATACTCATCCTGCCGCCACGACCATAACCACCCTGCCTGCGCTTTAAGTCGATATTAATGTCATCAACTTTTAGATCAAGTCCAGCCGGTACTCCATCAACAATAGCGGTCAACTGCTTACCATGCGATTCACCTGCTGTTAAATATCTCAACAATAATTTTACCTTACTTCCAATATTTCTTAACTACTATAAACTTACTTTTTCACCGGGCTGAATGATCCTCGGTGTAATAAATATCAAGAGCTCATTTCTATTCTTTGTTTTAGATTCTGTCTTAAACATCCATCCAATAAATGGTAGCTTTGAGAAGAACGGTACGCCACCGACAGCCTCTGCCTCATCGATCACAAAGATACCACCGATAACTGTTGTCTCACCATCTTTAATGAGAACTTCAGTCGTCGCTTCCTTCTTATCGATAGCTGGTTGTCCATCAGAAACAATTGACATATTAGGCGCGTTCTTACTTGCCTTTATCTTCATCTTAATACTACCATCAGCAGTTATATGAGGTGTAACTGTAAGACTAAGGTTAGCGTCAACAAATTCTGTCACAGTACCCTCGTCAGAAGTAGTCTCATAAGGAATCACGGTACCCTGCTGAATAACTGCTTCAATGTTGTCCAATGTCACAATCCGTGGACTTGAAACAATTTTACCTTCTCCAGATGTCTCCATCGCCGACAGTCTCATATCAAGAGATAAGGTGTTAGCTATGTGACCAAAGTTGAATCCAACAGCCGCGCCAGAAGTCTGCCCTACACTGGCTGGCAGATCAACAACATAATTACCTGTTCCCGCGCCACCTGTAACTCCGAATGTGCTAGGGAAATTATATGGTAACGCGTTTCCATAAGCTGGAGCCGCGGTATAGCCACCACCCCATTGCACCCCAAGTTGTCTGGTGAAGTTCGTGCTTACTTCGACAATCCGTGCTTCTATCAAGACCTGTGGAGTAGCGGAATCAAGGTTATGAAGTAACGCTACCGCTTCAACCACATTCTCTTCAATATCTTTTATTATAATAGAGTTTGTCCTTTTATCAACACTTACACTTCCACGTTTACTCAAAAATGTATCCACTCTATCTACGAGTTCCTCAGCATTACCATAGTTAATAGGTACGATCTTTAAGATTAACGGCTCTAGCTCATCGATAGCTTCTTTCTTCTTTTCGATCTCCGCAAGAGCTTCCTCTTTGATCTTCTTCAGCATAGACCTTTCTCTTTCAGCGGTGGCCATGATTTGAGCATTTGGGATAACCATAATGATATTATCTCTCTTAACAGCGCCAAGATCCTTTACTCCAAGTATAACATCAAGCGCCTGATCCCACGGAACATTTACCAAGTGGATGGTGACCTTACCGGCAACACTGTCACTTGTGACGATATTATAGCCGCTAACACCCGCGATTATTCGAAGAACATTATGAATGTCAGCGCTTTTAAAGTCCATTGAAAGCCTTTGACCTGAGTAGAACTTCTTTTTCCGCAGCTTCTCAATCGATAATTCGTCTATCTTCTTATAGGTATCAGCAATCTCTTTTAGGAGCCGACCTTTGCTACTCAATGTGGCATCATTTCCCTCGGTAGTAGCAATAATGTTACTGACAGCCACTTTAGGAGCAGAAGCAATTACGAGAGCCTCATCTGCACCAACACTACTTTCGGCGGTAGGCTCAATAGCAACGTCTGCTGAACCAGCGTCTTCAATCTCAATATCATTCTGCGCAATAACGCTATTATCGGCAGGAATCTCCTGAACAATTATCTCTTCTTTTACCTTCTCGACTATCTCTACGGGGTTGTCAACCTTGATGATAATTTTGTTTTCACTTTGAACTACATTGTAAGGCACTTCATTCTTTAATGATATTTCGAGCCTTACGACATTACCGCTTTTTATCAATTCTATATAACTAACATTCGTATTAAACTGACTTGTATCTAAAGGTCTCGACAGCTTTTTAGGAACTCTGACACCTTCCATTTCAATTACTATTTTCTTGGTCGTGCCTTCCTTTACTTCATAACTTATTTGATTATTTGACGAGATGATGATTTCAGCCATCAACCGACCCTTATCAAAATCCAAGCCGTCAAGCACAGCCTTATACGATTCCTTCATAGTATCATCTGTCGCACCAGAACCACCTGCATCGTTGAAAGCTATTACAATGTTATTATTCTCAACGTTCATAGCATAAGTTGGTAGGGTTTCTGACTTTGACTCAAAAACAAACCTGACTTTGTTCTTATGTTCTGAAATATTTATATTTTCAATAGAATTACTTGCAACCAGTATAGATTTTTTCTCAATGCTGTTCTTAGCGTTCCAAACATCTAATATCAGTCTGGAAGGATTTGTCAGTTCAAGAGTAGTGTAATCGTCTAACTCACCCTTGCCGGCAATTGTTACTTTCAGGTTACTTAAAGCATCATCAACTGAAAGTGTTTTTATTTCAGTATAACCGGTATAGTTCGCATCTATATCTATCTCATTTAATGCTGTTGTCTGAACAGGGTCAACTTCAAGCGCGGAAACAAGAATCACTGATGATTCAGTAGCCGGCTCTGCACCGCGACTATCAGCAACAACCTCATATTGCATGTCACTATTTTCATTATCACTTGTGACAACGTCTTTTTTCTTTATCGCCATCAAATGGCTGATATCTTTTTTTAGCTCAACTTTGAGTTGGTCACGGTTCGGGATAATATTGCACTCGACCTTACTGGCAAGTGTAATAGTCAAAGTAGATATTTTCTTCTTCACATCTCTTTTTAATTTAAGCTCTTTAATAGTAGAATCGCTGATTCCGCTTAGTGCGGACAATGCGCTCTCAGCAAATTCTGAGTCATAAAAAACAATGTTTATCTCTTCTGGACTCAGCGTATTAAATGGATTAACATGGTATTTAAGAACCCCGGATCCTTTCACCACTAGATCTGATTTATCAGAATAAGAGCTGTAATCGATGTCAGTAATCATCAACGGCTCTTCTGAGATCAAACTCGAGCTCATATTTTTTGCGCTACATGCAATAAAGCTAAATCCCCATAAAATAATGAGAATATAGAGCAAAATCTGATTTTTACCGGTCCCTTTTATATTACGAATTAAAAGGCTCATCAGTTATTCTCCTTCCTTTTCCTCAAGCGTTAGTTTTATCTCTTTATTATATATTTCTTCTAATATTTCATCTAAATGTTTTTCTGTAATAACTAATGTATTGGTGTCGATGCTTGTAATAATACCCTCATTCTTACCAATAAATGTACCAACCCTTACTATAAACCCTCTACCCGCGACATCTTCAATCAAAGCAGTGTTTTTTAATGAATCACTAGTACTTACTATGATACCAGTCAACTCAAGCGAGGAGAGGTCGTATGTTTCTAGCAAAGTCCTCGGTCGACCGCTTGGTGTCTCACCTTCAGTCGCTACCTGCTTTTTCCTTTTCTTAATAAATGGCTTGAATGGATCTCTCATCCCCTCAGCAACAAATTGATAGTTGAGGATTTGTGGTTTATCCAAATTATCAATAGAACTTGCCTTTGCCATAGCCCGCTTCTTCTTCGCGGCCTTCTTTTTCTGTGTATCTTTCTTTTTGCCGCAACCAGGCAGAAAAGCAATCGCAATTACTATTGTAAAAATACTTAATAATAAACTATACTTTTTTATTAAGCGTCTAATCATTTCTTTTTCTCTTTCTTTTTCTTTTTACCTTTGCCGTTATTAGCTCCAGTATTTTTCACAAACTTAAAGGTAGTCGCCTTACACTCTATTTTCATGAACATCCTTCGCGCCTTCTCACGCGAATCAGAAATATGAATCTCGCTTATATTAATTATTCTGTCTAACTTGCTAATTTTAGAAAAGAACGTGTTTACATCCTGATAAGTGCCTTCCACCTCCATCTTAACAGGCAACTCAGCATAATACTTCCTGTTCTTCTCTGGTAATGGTTTAAACTGCTTGAAATTTAGTCCGGACTCCTCACCCATCCTGTTAATATTCAACAACAGTTTATCGATTTCCTTTGAGTCCGGCAACTCCAGCAACGCCTTCTTCAATCTCTGCTCAAGGGTCTCTACCTGCTGCATAAATATCTTGAGCTCAATTTCGATCTCCTGCAGGCTCGCTCTTTCAGTTAGTACTTTTTCATGCTTTTTTTTCTTCTTTTCCATCTGCTCCATAAGGTTTTGGTAAAACATGAAATAGTATAGAGCACTGATGACTACAACAACCAGTAGCATTATAGCAGCTTTTTTTGAGGCTGAAAGCCTGTTAAGTGTATTAACGTCAATAGCCATGTTATTCCTTTTTCCCTTGTCCGACTTGTACGTTTATTGACTTTTCTGAACTTCCACTGACATTTCCAGCATCACTTGCCTTTGTGCCTTTATCAGACTCCGGCTTGGACTTATCGCCCTCTTTTCCTTTAGTACCCGTCACTACTTTCGACTTGGCATTAGCATCAAATACGCAGGTGATCTTAAAGCTCATTAAGCTTTTACCTTCATAGTCTACCTGCTTTGAGTGCTTCAGATCAACATTATCTTCAACAAAATATTTATTTGTTTTCAAGTTGGCAAGAAATTCAGCGATTATATTATTGTCCATCGCGATGCCTTCTATCTCATACATGTTGTTCTTCTGCTTAATGCTCTCAAACCACATTTTTTTCGGAATCAATTTCGATAGCGTATCAAGCGCAACCACAGGTCCGGTTTTACTGTTCCGCAATGTTTCGATGACTTTAAGTTTATCTAACAATTCGCTCTTTTTATTCTTAAATTCCTCAACTTCAGCCTTGAGTCCCTCTAAAGCTTTGATGTCTTTCTCTACTGCCTTTATGTTTCTGTCAATTACTTTTATATCTTCCTTGATAGAAATATGCGCGTAAATTATTGAAGCTAAAAGCACGCTAAATACGAGCACCACTATGACAATCTGTTTTCTGATATTCTCTTGTTTTTGGGCCGCCCGAACGGGTAATAAGTTAATTTTTATCATTTATCTCTTGCCCTCCTCAAAGCTAATCCAACTCCGACCGCGGCCAAGGGGGCAATCTCTTTGATATAATCAGGATCAAAATATCTCTCATTCACTAAAATATTATTAAATGGATTTAGGAACTCAATAGGAACCCCTACTTTATCTTCTAATACATCTATAAAGCCTTTGACCTTTGAAGAGCCGCCGCAAACATATACGTTGGTTATCTGATCAGTCGCAGAGGTAGCGGAGAAGAAGTTAAGCGAACGCTGAATCTCGTTCGCGACACCTTCAGCAACGTTTTTCATAATTATCTCAACCTCTTGCTTCTTTATACCTGGAATGTCGCCGCCTACTTTAAGCATCTCCGCATCCTCATAGCTGACGCTGAAATGCTTCTGAATCTCCTCGGTAAACTGGTTGCCTCCCATGGATATATCTCGTGTAAACGCTGAGACACCACCTTTGAGGATATTGATGTTCATTATGCTGGCGCCAATATTGACCAGCGCGATCACCTCGTCCTCCTCAATCTGATAGTTCACCTCAAACATGTTTTCTATTGAGAATGAATCTACATCGACAACAACAGGGTTTAGGTTTACCTGGTTGAAAAGCGTTATATAGTCATTTATCATGTCCTTCTTTACGGCCACAAGAAGCACTTCCATCTGCCCTTGTTCCTCTGAAGCTGAACCGGACATTATCTGAAAATCGATGTTAACGTCGTTAATATCAAATGGGATGAACTGCTCGGCTTCCCACTGAATCGATTCAGCGAGCTCATCGTCGGTCATGATTGGAAGGTTGATCTTTTTGATAATAACTGAGTGTCCTGATACTGATGTGACAACGTCTTTGACTTTGACTTTGAGGTTAGTGATAAGGCTTCTAATCGCGTCGGCTATAGCTCCTGAATCCATTATAGCGCCATCAACAATTGCTTCTGACGATAGTGGCGCTACACCAAAATTCTTGAGCTGATAACCTTTTTTGGTCTCTTTCAGCTCGACAAGCTTAACTGAGCTAGAGCCTATATCTATTCCTACTGTGCCCTTTTTCTTTCTAAACATCCGTAATCCCCAACCTTAATTAGTGTGCCTCAAGCATTCATAATTAAACCCAATAATGCTCGTCTAAGAGTGTAACTATCAATTTTCACTTTTTCAAGTCTTTTTTTTCAAATAATTAAAAAACTTTATCTTTCTCAGAAAGATTAAAGCCCAGTGCTTTAAGCAGTTTGCGTTTTGTGGCCATTCTACAGTCTTTTCCGCTCTCCACTCTATCAAGCGTTATTACTGATATCCCGGCTTTCCGCGCTAGTTCTGCCTTACTCAAAAGTAGCTCTTCTCTAAACTTTTTCACTTTGTTTTTAGCCATCACTGAACCTTTCAGCCTAAGTACTAATACATCTAATTACAAATTTTTTTTACTTTGTCAAGAGTTTATTTAATATTACACTAAATTTAGCATAATTATACTAAACATTAGCATACATATTGTATGACGTTTTTTTTCACACTATATATTGTATATATCCTATTGCCGATATTTTCATATTATCAACAACTTTCACTCAATCATTAATGTAAGTTCTTAAACCACACCGCTATAAATAAACTTCCCCATAGTCACCTGAACAGAAGGGAAGCTTTTTTTAATAGGAAATAACTCCTCCTTCTACTTGCAAAAAACATCTCCTTTTGATACACTCATTCATCACTTACCATAAACAAAAGGAACTCTTATGCCAATGTCACAAGATAGAATAAACGACCTGATCACCGAGCAGAGCGAAAAAGTAAAATCAGCGGTAACAGAAATAAGAAAGGTGATAGTCGGGCAGAGGTACATGATAGAACGCATCCTGATCGGGCTTTTCGCGTCTGGGCATATTCTCATCGAGGGGATACCGGGGCTGGCGAAAACCACAGCGGTAAGTGTACTCTCGAGCATAATTCAGACCGACTTCAAACGGATCCAGTTCACTCCTGACCTGCTACCGGCCGACATTCTTGGCACTATGATATACCACCAAAAAGAGGGAAATTTTGTCATAAAAAAAGGACCTATTTTCTCTAATATAATCCTCGCCGACGAGATAAACCGCTCACCAGCAAAAGTCCAGAGCGCACTACTAGAGGCGATGCAGGAGAGACAAGTGACGATCGGCAACTCAACATTCAAGCTGAGTGAGCCGTTTATGGTGCTCGCGACTCAAAACCCGATCGAGCAGGAGGGCACATACCCCCTCCCTGAGGCACAGGTAGACCGCTTTATGCTCAAACTGAAGGTGACATACCCAAACAAAAAGGAAGAGCTAGAGATAATCAACAGGAACACTACCGATGAAAAGCCTCAAGTACAACCGGTGCTGACGCCGCAGGACATAATCGAGATCAAACAGCTCGTAAAATCTGTATACTTGGACGAAAAGATCAAGGGCTATATACTAGACCTCGTTTTCGCGACGCGGGAACCGACCGGTAAACTCGCCGACATAAAAGACTTCATATCTTACGGCGCCTCTCCACGCGCGTCGATCTACCTCGCTATGGCGGCAAAAGCGTACGCGTTCTTGAGAAAACGTAGCTACGTCGTCCCAGAAGACATAAAAGCGATCGGGGAGGATGTCATGCGTCACAGGGTTATCCTCTCATACGAAGCCGAGGCCGAAGAGGTAACACCAGAGCAGATAATCAAACGTGTCTTTGAGTCGGTGCAGGTACCGTAACCTGTATTGCGCAACATGCCTATTAACAAATCAACTACAAAGGAAACAATGAACAACATGAAAAAAACATTATTACACATATTTATATCTTTACTGCTGATATCTTCTTCTGCGTGCAGCGGTCAGAAGGCGCTGAAGGATGACAACAGAAAGGCAGAAGCTAAGGCTGTACAACAAAAAGATGATCTGAGTGAATACGCTGAAAAACTGAAATCCAAATCGAAGAACAAACTAAATATCATGCTTATTGATGCCATAAAAGCCGGGAAAAACCAAAAAGCATTGCTTACTATCAAAGCAGGCGCCGATGTCAAGAGCAAGGCTCAGCCTCAAGGCTCTGGAGTAACCGCTTTGATGCTCGCGGCAAAATCGTGTAACACTGAGACTGTGCAAACTCTTATCGATGGCGGGGCTGACATTAACGCGAAGGAGAGTAGGCTTGGGATAACTGTTTTGATGTTCGCGGCAAAAAACATTAGATCAAACACGTTGAAAACTCTTGTTGACGCAGGCGCGGATATCCATACGAAGGCTAAAGGCAATATAACTGTCTTGATGTTCGCTGTGCGAAGTGGCAACAAAAACGCGATCAAGACTCTGATAAACGCCGGTGCGGATGTCAAAGCGAAAGAAAGTTCAATTGGAATGACCACATTGATGTTCGCGGCGGCAGTCGGTAATGAAGACGCAGTCACTAAACTCATCGATGCCGGGGCGGACGTTAACGCAAAGGATAACCGTGGCATAGCTGTTCTGATGGGTGCGGCGCAAGGGAACTCCGCAGGGGTAGTAAAGAAGCTAATCGACGCGGGCGCGGATGTTAACGCGAAAGAGGGTTCTACTGGAATGACTGCTTTGATGGTTGCGGCGCTAAGAGGTAACGCTGATACGGTAACAACACTTCTGAATGCCGGGGCGGATACAAATATAAAAAACAATAGTGGAATCACAGCCTTAATGTTAGCCGCCGGCAAAGGAAACGCTAACGCTCTAAAGGTGTTACTAGAAACCGCTGTGGATATTAGTGTGAAAGACAACGATGGGAATACCGCTCTGGATCATGCTAGATCGAAAAGTAAAGTGAATACAGCAAAACTTCTTGAAGCTGAAATAAATAAAATGCTAATAAAAAGATTTGAAAATGAACCTTCTCAAAACAAATAACTTCTGAACAAGAACCAGTTATGAGGATATTAACCCAGCGATAAAATGTATAGTGTAATACTCCTGCCGTCCTCCCGAACTGGTTTCGGGATCTACCCGCGTTTATAGGATTACCAGATCCTGAAATGAATTCAGGACGACAGTTTTGGAGTTGTCCCAGAGTCTTTATATTTAATCGCCTGGTTAGTAAGATAACTACCTCTTTCGCTTGCCTTTTGGAAAATTTATCGCTATTATTTAATTATGCCCGCTCTGAACGATAATAAAACCTACACCGACGCAAAACGTGTCATCATCATAAGCGTTGCCCTGAACATACTTCTGATGGCATACAAAATCGCTGCCGGTATCATCGGCAACAGCGCCGCAATGATCGCCGACGGTGTACATTCGTTCTCGGATTTCCTTACCGACGTAATCGCGATGGTAGGGGCAAGATACGCGGTAAAGCCTGAAGACGAGGGGCATCCTTATGGGCATGGTCGCGTGGAAACGTTCGCGTCCTTTACAATCGCCGCATCACTTCTGCTAGTCGCTATCGGCATTTTTTACAATGCGGTAACGATCATCTCAAATAGTGATGAACTCGGCATACCAAAAGCGATAGCGCTAACCGCCGCACTGATATCAATCATCGTGAAGGAGTTTCTCTTCCGCTACACCATAAAAGTCGGAAAGAAGCACAACCTGCAATCGCTGATCGCGAACGCATGGCACCACCGTAGCGACGCGTACTCCTCTTTCGCTTCTATGGCCGGTATCATTGGCGCGATGATGGGCTTTCCGCTCTTTGACCCGCTCGCCGCCGGTATAGTGGCGTTATTCATCGGTAAGGTCGGAGTGGAGATAGGGCGAGACGCCTTCATGGAGCTGATCGACACCGCGGCGGACAAAAAAATACGTGACGGTATCGAGGAGATAATCAAAGAGACAAAAGAGGTGCGACACTACCACGACCTAAAAACGCGAAAAGTAGGTAGCAAGGTCATATCTGACCTGCATATCGAGGTAAACCCCTCTATATCGGTGGTCGAGGGGCACAATATCGCGAAGGGTTTGAAAACGAAAATAATCGAGCAGGTCAAAGAAGTCGAGAATATTCTGATACACATAGAACCCGATGGAGACCGAGAAGGTATTGTGTATGAGGTAGATAAAGATGACCTGAAAAGCAAAGCATTGCGGGTATGTAAAAATGTCACAGGTGTACTCGGAATGCATTCATTAAAAGTCCACCATTATGGCAGCGAGGTCATCATCAATGTCGATATAGAGGTAGCGCCAGAATCGACGGTAGCCGAAGGGCATAAAGTCGCGCGTCATGTCAAAGAATGTCTCTTTGGGCTTGGCGCGCACATCAAGGACGTGGTCGTCCATATTGATCTGTATGAAGGAGAGCGGTAGCTCACCATTATTACTGATGACACTCATTGCAGAGCGAATTAAACTCTGTCCACTCAAGCCTTACCATCTGTGTATCCGCCTTGACTTCCCCATTCGGCTCAGAGCCATGCGGGTTGTGGCATGTTGTACAAACTATATAACCATTATTAAGCTGCTCCACAGTATCATAACCAGAAAGCGGCAAACTGTTTGACGGATTTTTAAAAAGCTGTGTCGTCGGAATTGGAGTGCTTGTAGGGTGCGTATCGCACGGCTCATCCGGGCAACCTTTGTGATTCCGCTTCTCACCCATACCCACCTCCCAAGTGTGATCCCTTATCGGGCGAGCTACTGAGTTTTCCGGAGCTGAGTGACAACGCAGATTACAAAACCTGTCACGTCTCACAGCATCTAAAGCCGGATCGTCACTCTGCGGAAACATGAACTGGTTTGAGATCAAAGCAATATTCTTGCTAGTATGATGGTCATGGCATTCTATGCAGTCGTTGTCAGAAACAGATGTCGCACCATCAGAAAGCGACCTTGTCGCACCATGTCCGGTGAGGTCATAATATTTAGCTACATTGACCGGCACCTCGTTGTTAAGCATGTGATGTTTCAGCTCATCGCCCCGCATGTAAGTGTAATCATGACAACTCACGCAAAACGCCTTCATGTTGCTACCCTTCTGGTACGGCATACCGGTATCAATATTGATTACGATCGCCGCGCGGGTCGGGTGCAATTTACCGTGACACTTGAGGCAATCATTGTTCCCCGGGAGAGACAGATCAGCGTCCGCGTTGTAAGTGATCTTGTGCCCTGACATGACGATAGGGTTTTTCTTTACCGCACCGACCCCTAAAAACTCACTATCGGTTTTTTCGTACTTACCGTTGTTCTTTCCTGTGGAATGGCATGAGAGACAGTCTACCTACTCATTCTCGATACTTGGTAGAGTCATTGTCTCGATCCCAGTACCGGTAGAGAGGAAGAGTTCACCTTCATTTGATATGACCGCGGTGACATCATTGTCAAGCAGTCCGCTCTCTATATCGATCTTCTTGGTCCTGCCATTTATATAAGCGACAACACCACTTGAGGTAGTAATATATTTAAATCCAGAAACGCTTGTGGTAACGTCAGAAATATTCGCATTGTTCAACTCTTTCAGTTTCGTTTTCGCGTATCTCTTGCCGTCATAATAATACATGTCGCCTTCTGTGACAATCCAAAGAACTCCCCGCTCATCGACGACAATTTTTTCGATCGCGAAAAGCAAATCGACAAAGAGATCATCAGATGGAGTGATTATTTCCCACTCTGTCTTACTACCTATGAATCCATTCGATATCTTGTATATATTAGCGTTGATATCGATAAGAAATGAGTCTTTATTCGACACCAGGGTTGCCGCGATTTTTGAGAGTTCATCATCATAAAAGAATATTCTCGTATACTTCTGACCATCATATACGATGACGCCGCCGCTTTTGTTGTTCCCGACTATCATCACGATCTTGCCGTTACTAGAGACGATGCAGTTAGTCAAATTAGCGCCTTTCATCTTTTTATAGTTCGTGATTTTATCCCCTTCTATTACAGAAAGCCCCGCTTCGCTGGCGATAAAAGTCTTACCATGCGCTACTTCTATCCCGGTAATAGAGTTCGAGAGCAGATCATCACATGTAGTAAAGCGTTTCGCTTTGCTAAAATCAAGCGTACTCTTGTCAAGCCTGATAACACCGGCTTTTTGTGTTCCGACCCAAAGCGCTCCATCGCCAACGTCAAGGCTTTGGATACTCCCAACATAAGACGGGTTCTTGACTTTGAGCCGCGCGAAAGACATCATTGGAAGCGATAACGTAATAATAAAACTCAGAATAATCAGGGAAACAACCCGTTTCATGGTAGTAACTCCTTAAAAATATAGTAAAATTACAATACAAATTTTACAATATTATACTTAGAATACAAATATTTGTTTCACCTATTTTTTTATTTTTTTGGCATACGCATGTCAAACTATTATTTTTTAAACTCCTTACCGATATCAAAAGCGTCACCAACACACTTACCGAGACCGTGATACTTACGTAACCCCGGTGTAAAAACTAGCGGCTTGATCTTCTCTATTTCGGGGTAGCCGCCCTCCCCTACCAGCTCCTCGTCTGCTTTTATGTCCATGATCTCCCCGACGAACTGAGTGTGTAGCCCTATATCGTAAGTGTGGATCAGCTTGCACTCGATGATAACCCGAAACTCCTTGATATACGGCGCGTCCACAGTACCACTTTTTACCGGTGTCAATCCTGTCGCTGCAAACTTATCGACATCCTTTCCTGATACCAGCCCAAAATAGTCGGTCTCCTTCGCGTACTTTTCTGACGGTATGTTAACCGTAAACGCCTTACGCTTCACGATACTATCGTAGCTGTGCCTCTCCTTCCTGAGTGACACCGCGATAGCGGGCGGCTTTGAACAGCAGATACCGCACCATGCGGCAGTCATTACGTTTGGCTTCCCTTCGGCGTCGTAACTGCCGATTACCCATATAGGTAGAGGATACGCGAAAGTTTTCGCGCCTAATGATGTTTTCATATTGTGACTCCTTAGCTCTTGATGCGCACATGGTATCGAAAATAGAAAAAATGTCAAGAGCGATTGATAATAATGGAATAACATGTTGACATATACAAATTGATTGCGGTATTAATATAAAGACTCCTGCACGACCTGCTTTTATGTATAAAAACTCCTGCCGTCGTCCCGAACTGGTTTCGGGATCTACCTGGATTTATTAGGATTACCAGATCCTGAAATAAATTCAGGACGACGGTTTTGGAGTCGTGCAGGAGTCTTATATATGTTGATAAAAAGGAGATAACCATGACAAAAGAAAGAGCGTTTCAAGGATTTTCGAAGGAAACTATCACTTTTTTGAGGGGTATCCGGGACAATAATAACAAGCCGTGGTTCGAGGCTCACCGGAGCGATTATGACAACCACGTTATCGCTGACCTCAAGGATCTTGTGGTAGACCTCGGAGCGGCAATGAAGAAGATCGACCCGGCATTTGATGTGACCCCGGCGATAAACAAAACAGTGTCGCGTATCTACCGTGACACACGTTTTTCTAAGGACAAGTCACCGTACAAGAGCGCAATGTGGATTAGCTTTAAACGCTCGAAGAAGGAGTGGCAGAGCGCACCGGCGTATTACTTCGAGATCGCGCCGGATACGTACCGGTATGGGATGGGGTTTTACGCCGCGTCAAGCTCGGTGATGAAGGACTTCCGTGAGATGATCGACAATGACCCGAAGGCGTTCAAAAAAGCGGTAGCGTTTTTCGCAAAGCAGGACAGATATACACTTGAGGGAGATATGTACAAACGAATTTTTGACGACTCAAAACCGCCGGAGATCCAGGAGTGGTATCAGCGGAAGAGCTTCTATCTTATGTGTCAGCGCAAACATGATGACCGGTTATTTTCCGCTGAACTGGTCGATGAGCTTATCGCGGGCTTTAAGATGACAAAGCCGCTTTATGATTATCTCTGGGGGGTGAAGTAATCAATTGACTTTAGCTAAAACGTCCCGGACTTTATTGACTAGATCCTGCGGGCTCAGTGGTTTTTTTATAAACGGCATTTTATTATTTATTATCTTCTCAAGCACAATTTGATTATCCACAAAGCCTGAGATGAAAATAACCTTGATCGATGGTCTGTGCTGCTTGATAATACCATGTAGCTTCCAGCCATTCATACCCTGCATGATCACGTCAGTCACCAGCAGATCAATTTGACCGCTTGTTTTATAGCTCAACTGTAACGCGTCCTCACCGCTACCGGCTTCGATGACATTATAACCTCGTGGCTCGATAATATCCACCAGCAACTTTCTGATATCCGGGTCATCTTCTACGACCATAACAGTCTCGGTACCGGTCGGCGGTAGAATGTATGTGTCACTGCCCCGCGCGAATTCCTCAGATTCAGTAACCGGTATGAATATCTTAAACTCCGCTCCCTTACCGGGCTCGCTGACAACTTCCACAAAGCCTTTATGTTGACGGACAATGCCGTAGAGCGTCGAGAGCCCTAACCCTGTGCCCTCTCTAGTCGCCTTCGTTGTAAAAAACGGTTCGAATATTTCCCCCTTTATCTCAGGGGCTATCCCGACACCTGTATCCTTTACAGAAAGCATGGCGTATTTCCCGCGCGGTGCGTTCTGGTTTACTTTAGCGTAATCCTCATCTATAGTTACTCCCTCTGTTTCAATAAGCATTTCGCCACCATCCGGCATAGCTTCTTTGGCGTTTACGGCGAGATTCATCAATACCTGCTCAATCTGTACCTCATCGACAATAACATTACTCAAATTACTACCGGTTTTAATGCTAAACCGTACATTATTACCAAGGGTTCGGGTAAGTAATTTAGTTGATGATGCCACAATTTGATTCAGGTTGTTTATCTTCATGTCAAGCAGCTGCATGTTGCTCAATGCCAGCAACTGCCGCACCAGCTTTGCCGCCCTGTTACCTGACCTCTCGATAAATTTAAGTTTTGAATACGCCGGGTGTCCGGTGTCAAGTTTATCCATAGCCATCATACTGAACCCGAGTATGCTTGTCAGGATATTGTTGAAATCATTGGCAACCCCACCCGCGAGCCGACCAACTGACTCCATTTTCTTTGATTGAAGCAATTGCTCCCAGAGCCGTTCTTTCTCCTTTTCAGCATTATTTCGCTCAATATCATTTGATATCATCTCACTTATGACCCCTAATGTCTTCGCGTCAGACTCATCCCACTCCCGGCTCTTTTTAGTATCCTCAAAACCCATAAAACCTATGAGAGATCCATCCCGAGAAGAGATAGGGACAACAAGCAGCGAACATATACCTAGAGATTTTATTTTTTTCCTCACAAGCTTGGCCTCATCAGGAAGTTTATCAACATCACTTATATTAATAGTTTCCATGTTTTTAAGCTTACTCACCCACCAGCCATCGATATCAACATTAAATCTCTGGAAAGTATCAATTTGCGCAGATACCCCGGGGCGACACCATTCGTGCGTAATTGTAAACTTACGCAAGCCATCTGAAAACATAACTATATCTGCCCGGTCAGCAAAAACGACCTCACCGAGCAACTTTAATACTTCATTGTAATCGGTGTCGCCACCAGGTGAGATAAAGAGCTTTGAAGCCTTTACTATAGCCTCTTCAAGCAAATGCCTGTGCCTAAGTTTTTCTTCATATTCATTCGCCTCTATTATCTTACTTAACCTTTCAGCGTAAGCGCGGATAAGATTTTGTTCGAAGTGCTTCAAAAATGGATGTTCTTCAGAATACCCTACTGTCAAAAAACCACGAGCTTTATTCCTCACTATGAGCGGCGCTGATATCTTTGTCAACATCTCCTTAGTTGATGAAGTACACACTTTGCCGTCAAACTCTATTTTCGCTATAACTTTATCGGGGCACTGCATACTAGGCGGGAGAACATAGTTTAAAAATCTATTGAACAGCTCCTCAACATCTTCCGCGCTACCTTCTGTCACTTGACCAAGTGAGTATAACCCGTTTAACTCTTTTATCCGCTCGCTCAAGTCATGCAACAGCTTTTCATTCTCTAGTTCAGTCTTTTTCCGGGAAGTGACATCCCTCATTATACCTATGCGCGCCCATTTACATTTCGTGTCAAGTAACGCGATAGAAAGCTCCGCGGTAAACTCAGTACCGTCCTTCTTCAATACTTCTAGCTCTAGCGTCTTATTCGATTCTACTCCCCGCCCTGATTCATGAAACCTTACTGGTACAATCAGTTTATGTAAGCTTTTCCCTACAGCCTCTTCTTTTTTATAACCGATCAACTTCTCAGCGGCTCTGTTCCAATAGGCAACATTACCACTCGTATCCTCTACTATAATCGCATCTCGCGCGAACTCAGCGACAGTCCGCATCCGTTCTTCACTCTCCCCTAAAGCAAGTTCAACCTGTTTCCGTTTTGTAATATCTTCGACTATAGTAACAGCATATTTTAATGCGCCGTTTTCACCTCTTACAGCGCTTACTGTCAACTCTGCCCAAACCACTCTGCCATCTTTGTGATAATATCGTTTCTCCAGGTGATAACTGTCACGCTTGCATTCTAACATCTCATCAAAGAGCTTTAAGTTTTTCGCGAGTTCTCCTGGGTGAGAAATATCCGCGAAAGTCATTTCTTTTAGCTCACCTTCTGAATAGCCCAGCATAGTTTCAAAAGCAGGATTTGCGCTCAACAGTCTTCCACCGTAGCCAGACAAAGCAATTCCAACCGGAGATGATTCAAAGATTGTTCGGTAACGCTCCTCTGTCACAGCTAACTCAGCTTTAGTAATATTTACATCTTTGAGGTCAGTAACAGTACCTACCAAACCGGTAATATTACCGTCATCATCCTTTATGAGCTCGCTACACCACTTTACCGCTCTTGTTAAATTATTGTTCAATAATACTTGAGTCTCGATGCAATATGGGGAAGAAATATTACCTGAGATCAATTGCTTAAATATTAATTCTTGCTCATTTTTTACGCTCTCAGGAGCAAAATTGTTTGTCCATTCTTTACCAATCACCTCATCACGCTTATACCCCAACGCGTCACATCCCGCCCTGTTGATAAAGGCAACGGTATGATCTGTTTTAAGCACAACAATTATCGCGCCTACAAGGTCAAAATAATGCTCAATACCCTTGGTATCCATTTTAAAGTCTTCTGCCATATCTATTAATTCGCTCTAACACTCCATAAATTTAAATGATGTCAATTAAATAAGTATATCACATTATTTCACCTTTTAAATGATTTTTTATATACTCACACTACAACCCATCGAGATCTATAATAAAATAGATACATAAGCGTACATAAACAAGTATGAGCTGGGGACAAAAAAAATATCAATGGGATGTTGCCCCGGATTCTACTCTCACCGGCCTGTCATCTATACCAAGGGCATATTACGCAGGTACTCCACGACGACTCCAAAACGCTTTATCAATATACGTAGCGGGAAACGCGCCAACTCACCGCAAGTCAATATTCCGTTCTCCGCAAGATTACGCGCTGTCCTCCTGCCGATACCGGTCAGCTCGCCTACCGATAGCTCCTCTAATATGCGCTCTATATCTTCGCTAAAAATTATCCTCATAGCATCTGGCTTTCGCAACACCGACATTATTAACCCGGCAATAAAATAAGTAGTCATGAGCGCAATATCAACGGTTTTTGTATCTACTTATTAATTATTACCGCGCCTTATTTGAAATGTCATCCCCAAAGCCTTCTATTGGGGATCCAGACCTCAAACATCACATTAAACTAAAGCAAAGTTTATTCGCTTTGCTCACTGTTTAGTCCTGGTTTCCCGATTACTACCTCGGGAATGACGGGGCGCGTCCTCGGGAACCGCCTGTCAGACTGTGTCGCAATCCCACCAGCACAAATTATTGCTCTTGCCCTGCCCTGATTATTTTATAGCCAGCACCGGTAAAAATGTTAAAAAAAACCGTTTTTAACGAGTATACGATATCTATGCTATAATGTATAAAAGTTTAAACACATTGGAGGCGACTTTTGGCATACAGATATGGTAGCAGAACGCAGGTGAACATGTTCCCGCCGAGCATTGAGGAGCTCGTCGCGCCGGACGATCCGGTGCGGGCGTACGATGCTTTT
>JAJRXV010000233.1 GCA_024276115.1 Deltaproteobacteria bacterium | reverse complement strand
GCGAACGCGAAAGTGGATAAAGATAAAAGAATGATAAAAGGTAATAAAATTCGCTTCATAAAAAAATCTCCTGTTACAGTAATCAGAAACTTAAAAGATTATTTAAGGTCTTGATAAATCTATTTAATACGCTCGACTTTCCTTCTGTGCTTGACGCAGTGGCGATATAACAACCCTCCTCGCCCTTCAGGTTTGAGAGTGAGAGCGCCAGTTGCGGCGCTAAAGAAAGCTCAGCCGATTTTTCGGACTCGTTACCCGCTGTGTCGATAGCTGAGAGAGCCATGTAGTATGTAGTTCCGTTAGTCAGCCCGCTTAGCGTGTAGTAAATATAGCTAGAGCCTTGAGCTTTTACATCTACGCTGTAGTCATATACGCCCGGCGCGGTACCGTAATATAATCGGTACTGCTCCATATCGCGCTCAAGTATCGCTACCCAGCTCAAATATAGCATTGTATCGCCGTAATGGCTGTCGTCCTCGTTAAACGTTGGAACAGCCGGGGCTTGATTGTCTAGGGTCACAGAATAATATTCGCTGTACTCCTCACCATTTGCCGCGGTGAAGTAGAAGTATATTTTATAGTTGCTGTCACCGGTGAGCAGAGCTGTCGCCGCGGTAATAGTCGTTGTGTTTGTCTCCTCTGCGATCACGTCTCCAGACTCGAGAACGACTCCGGCGTCTTTTACACCGTCACCACCGACCTCTACCTGATATGTGCCGGTTTCCTTTGTGTGCCACGTTATTTGCGCGGTTCCGCTGTCGTTTATTCGCGTTTTATCGATCCCCTCGATTATCAGGTATGACTCATCCTTGAGTATCGATACAGTATGGCTGACTTCGTTGGCGATATACGCGTATTTTCCGTCGCTCGAGAGACATACACCGGTAGGGCCGGTTTCCACGGTTATAGTATTGACCACCTGATTGTAGACTAGGTCTACCACCGAGACAGCATTACTGTTACTGCTGGTGACATACGCGTACAATCCATTCGGCATTACCGCTATGGCGTTTGTATTATCACCCACCTTGTTGATCGTCTGCTCAACGGTGTTAGTATTAACATTCACAATAGAGATGCTATTGCTGGCTGAGTTGGCGACGTAAATATATTTTTTATTAGGTCCATAAGCGATCCCCTCTGGGAAAGAGCCTACCGAAATCTCATTTATGACATCCTTGTTGCTATCCGTAAGGTCTATTTTGGCTACCGAGTTCTTACCCGTTAAGGTAACGTACATATTCTCCTGTAAAGGATCGACGACCAAGCTGTCAGGCATGATTCCGACATTGAAAACCTTCTCTTTTATGGTGTTTGCCGGAATTGAGATGATCGTCACAGCGTCAGAATCTTTGCAGACGACGTAAAGATTATCCCCGGCGTCAGGTATATACATACCGAACGGTCCGTCACCGATATCAGTAATCGTGGTTGTTACCGTGAGGCTGTCAACAGAGATCACCGATACGCTCCTATCATCGAAATTCGATACGTAAATGTATTTCTGGTCAGGTGAAGCAATAATCCGGTAAGGAGAAGCGCCGACATCTATCGTCTCTGTGACAGTATTTGTGTTTAGGTCTATGACCGATACAGAGCTACTTTTAGAGTTCGCGACAAAGAGGTAGTTTTTTGCCAACGCGCATGAGGTCGGACCGATATCGACGTCGATAGTACTAACGCTTGTATTAGGGTAGGAAAAACAGAGCGTCGGGAGCGCGAACATCAGAAGCATAATTATTATATAGCGATAAGCACGTTTAGACATTTCCTTACTCCTTAAGGTTTAATTAAAGCTATTTTATAGCAAATAAGTAATATTTAAACAAGAAAATAAACTTCCTTTACATATTTTTGTTAATATTTCTATGTTGTCAATATGTTAGCTATTAAGACTGTGCCATACGTTGACGCAAACATGAATCATCTCCACAATCTTTGCATACTTTATCATAGTAGGCACACTCCTTATCAACTTTACGTCTTTCCTCTAGAAAATCATTAAAGAATCCACCATAGCTATTTTGATTGCCATAAGCCGCTTCTGCAAGACCTTCCTCCCCCCACGGATCCACCATATTCACCGGATTGTTCCCAACGTAGGTGAACTGATTCAACCCGCCATCAAGCCCGACCGGGTCCTTCTGGAGGAACCGCCCGACCTCGGGGGAGTAGTGCCGCGCTCGGTAATAATGTAACCCTGTTTCCGCGTCGTACTCGCGACCGGTGTAGGTGTACGGATTCTCAAGCGTTCCGGTCTCGGCTACCAGCTTTCATTTTTTCGGTTCAATTCCTTTATTCAACATTTTCTTTCTTTTTTCTTCTATTTCCCACCTATCATCTACCCAATACTGAAATCTATCTATATCTTTTATAATCCCAGGATAACCCAATCGACCTCCTCGAGAATTTTCAAATACGCCTTTAACTATTACGTATTTTCTGTGATACTCTTTCAGACTGTGTCGTATCCCGCCCGCGCCAATCCATAATTTTCATATAACTTTTTTTGCGCCGGATTTTGACCGGCGCGGTTCCGGTGCGGCAACATTTTTACAAAAATCCGGCAAAAACAGCGCGAAACGAGCCTCGCCAG
>JAJRXV010000232.1 GCA_024276115.1 Deltaproteobacteria bacterium | reverse complement strand
CAAAATTGTAAAGAACAAAGTAGCGCCACCATTTCGAACCGCTGAGTTTGATATAGTGTATGGAGAGGGTATTTCAAAGATAGGTGAGATAATAGACTTTGGAGTCAGCCTCGACATAATTAATAAAAGCGGCTCATGGTACTCCTTTGAGGGGAACCGGATCGGGCAGGGACGCGAAAATGTAAAAGCGTTCATGAAAGACAACCCAGAGATGGCAAAAGAGATAGAAAATAGAATCATGGTCAAAAACGCTTTAAAAGAAGAGCCAAAAGGAAAGGAAAAGCCAAAGGAAAAGAAAAATGAAGCTTAACGATATGTTGAGGGTAGCCTTTGACAATGAAGCCTCTGATATACATCTAAAGGTGGGGCTGCCTCCTATCTTTAGGATCCACGGGAAACTGGTTCCATTAAAAGATGTCGAAAGGCTTACACCAGAAGATATCTCTGAGATCGCATGGACTATATGTAGCCCGCGACAAAAAGAAGTATTCATGGAAAAAAAAGAGATCGACCTCGCTTACGGTATCGGTGGTCTCGGACGCTTCAGAGTAAACATATTTCAGCAACGCGGCACTATCGGGATAGTACTCAGGACAATACCAATGCAGGTAATGGGCTTCGAGCAGTTACACCTGCCGCCAGTGCTGAAAAAGATCGCTAGCGAGCGCAGAGGGCTAATCCTCGTAACCGGTACTACCGGTAGTGGAAAGTCAACAACTCTCTCAGCTATGATCGACTATATAAACTCAATACGTACTGAACATATTATTACGATTGAAGACCCAATAGAGTACCTGCACCGGGACAAAAAGAGCATCATCAACCAAAGAGAGATCGGGTTCGATACAGATACATTCGCGGTTGCGCTAAAGAGCGCTTTGCGGCAAGACCCTGATGTAATACTCGTTGGTGAGATGCGGGACTACGAAACTATCGAGACCGCACTACTCGCGGCTGAAACAGGGCATCTCGTATTGAGTACGCTACACACTGTTGACGCGACTGAAACGATAAACAGGATCATCTCTGTTTTTCCGCCGTATCATCAAAAACAAGTGCGGCTGCAACTAGCGAGTATCCTGAAATCAATCATCTCTCAGCGGCTAATACCGAGAGCTGACAAAGCCGGGCGTATACCAGCGTGCGAGGTTATGGTCAATACGGCGCGGATACGTGACTGTATCGCAGAAAAAGAAAAGACCAAAGAGATACTCGACGCGGTAGCGCATGGTCATGTTTCGTACGGGATGCAAACATTTGACCAATCACTCATGATGACCCTCAGAAAAGGGCTCATCACTTATGACACCGCTATGAGGCACTCGACTAACCCTGATGATTTTGCGCTCAAAGTAAAAGGGATTTCTTCTACGTCTGATGTATGGACTGAGTTTGAATCGCTTCACGGCAACGAAGAAAGCAAACCGAAAAAAGAAGATGAATTCAAAATTGATAGATTTTAACAGGAAGGATATTCAGTGGATAGCTCTCAGATAAGACAGGCTTTTTTAGATTATTTTCAAAAGGCGGGGCACGAGGTGGTAAAAAGCTCCTCACTTATACCTTTTAACGACCCTACCCTGCTCTTCACAAACGCGGGGATGGTGCAGTTCAAGGAGGTATTCCTCGGAGGGGAGAAGCGCGATTACAACCGCGCGACTACCTCACAAAAATGCGTACGCGCCGGCGGCAAACATAATGACCTCGACAACGTCGGTCATACCGCTAGGCATCATACTTTTTTTGAGATGCTCGGGAACTTCTCTTTCGGGGATTATTTCAAAAAAGAAGCGATACATTACGCATGGGATTTTCTGACAAATGTCATGGGGCTCCCGAAAGATAAGCTTTACGTAACCGTCTACGAGACAGACGACGAAGCTTACAACATCTGGAAGGAGCAGGAAAACGTTCGGGAAGACCGGTTATACCGGCTCGGTGAGAAGGATAATTTTTGGGCGATGGGCGACACAGGTCCATGCGGACCATGCTCTGAGATACTTATAGATCAGGGGGAACAGCTGAGCTGTGGCTCACCAGACTGCAAAGTCGGTTGTGACTGCGACAGGTACCTAGAGATATGGAACCTCGTCTTCATGCAGTATAACCGGGACGCGGAAGGTAAAAAGACTCCACTGCCAAAACCAAGCATCGATACCGGTATGGGGCTTGAACGGCTGACCGCGGTTATTCAAAATGTGCTGAGCAACTACCACTCCGACCTATTCGCGGATATTATCAACTTCGTAAAAGGTCGGCTTGAGGGTAAGGAGGAGTACTCCGACCATGACAAGGTATCTCTGAACGTCATAGCGGATCACTCACGCGCGATAACTTTCTTGATTGCCGACGGTGTACTTCCGTCGAACGAGGGGCGCGGGTATGTGTTGCGCCGCATAATCAGACGCGCGTCACGCCACGCTAAGATGCTCGGCTTTGACTCTCCGATTCTGTTCCAGGTGGCTGGTGCGGTGATCGATAAGATGAAGGACACCTACATAGAGTTGTCAGAAAAGCGCGCGTATGTCGCGAACGTAGTCCGTCATGAAGAGGAGCGTTTTACAGAAACGCTCGATAAGGGACTCAAGATACTCCAGCAAGAAATAGATGAGATTAAAAGCGCAGGTAGCAAGCAACTATCAGGAGACGTAGCGTTCAAGCTTTATGACACCTACGGGTTCCCACTCGACCTGACCGCTGATATTCTGCGTGATGAGGAGCTGGTAGTAGATGAAGACGGCTTCTATAAAGCGATGAAAGAGCAGAAAGAACGCTCGAAAAACGCATGGTCAGGCTCTGGAGAGGACGGAATCCTGGACATATATAAAGAGCTTTCTATGCGGGGGGTCAAAAACGAATTCGTAGGATACGATAAAATCAACGAGGATTCTGTAATATTATCTATAATAAAGAACAAATCAGAACATGATTTCGCCGGCGAAAAAGATGAGGTTGAGATATTAACTGAATCTACACCTTTTTTTGGGGAGTCCGGCGGACAGGCGGGCGACGCGGGCGTTATCAAAACAGACAATGTGGTCATAGAGATCAGCAATACAACAAAACCGATTGAGGGTATACATATCCACTGCGGAGTAATAAGGAGCGGTAGCATAAAAGTCGGTGACACTGTTTCGCTGGAAGTAAACACGACGCGACGGCAAGACACCGCGAGAAATCACAGCGCGACGCACCTCCTTCAGGCGGCGCTACGCAAGGTACTCGGCGATCATATCAATCAGGCCGGTTCGCTTGTCACAAACGACCGGCTCCGCTTCGACTTTACGCACATAAAAGCGGTGTCAAAGCGGGAACTTGACCAGATAGAGCTGACAGTAAACGGCTGGATACTCAACAACATACCTGTGCAGGTTGACAACCTCAGCTATAAAGACGCGATAAAAAAAGGCGCGACAGCTCTATTTAATGAGAAGTATGGCGATAAAGTACGCATGGTCGCTATGGGAAATAACAGCAACGTCAGCTTAGAGCTTTGCGGGGGTACACATGTACGTAGTACCGGTGATATTGGGCTCCTGAAAATAGTCTCAGAGGGCGGAATCGCCGCGGGGGTCAGAAGGATAGAGGCACTTACCGGACGCTGGGCGTTTAAGCACCTGAAAGCTGTCGAACAAAAGGTAGATGAAATAAGCTCGCTCTTCAAATGCTCTCATGATGATGTTGTCGAAAAAACGCGAAAACTGATCATGACAAACAAAGAGCTCACAAAGAAACTCGATAAAATGCAGGCGGCTATCGCGAAAGATAATGTCTCAGGCATTGTTGACCAGGCAAAAGAGATAAACGGAGTCAAAGTGTTAAGCATATTTATTGACAACAAAGAGGTAAAATATCTCCGTGACTACGCTGACATGCTTAAAGACAAACTCGGGAGCGCGGTCATCATGCTAGCCAGTCACCATAACGGAAAAGTAATGATGCTAGCCGTAGTGACAAAAGATTTGACAACAAAGTATCATGCTGGTAAGATTCTGAAGGCTGTACTTGAAGAGTTCGGTGGTAGGGGCGGTGGTAAACCTGACATGGCTCAAGGTGGCGGCATTAGAAAAGAAAACGTAAATGACGCATTGGAAATGGTTTACAGCTTGATATAATCTCTTTTCTTTACTTAAATAAAAAAAATATGTATAATTGCTTTTGCTTTTATGTCGCCCCGGTTTATACGCAGTTATGTTAGACAAGCGCCAAGCCTCTCTAACAGCCAAGCGGACTATCCTGCGGTGAAGTAACATTAGCATTGCATTAAGCAAATAAGATGGGCGACAAGTAGTCGTACCAACAGTAACAAAATATATAAAAAACGGAAGGATGGAAAGTTAACAATGGGTATGACCATTACTGAAAAGATTTTTGCGGCACACGCAGGGCGGGACGGCGTAACTCCAGGGGAGTTGATAAACGCTAAGCTCGACATTGTGCTTGCGAACGACATTACAGCACCGATTGCGATCAAGGAATTCCGCAAATCAGGCGCAAAAAAAGTATTCAACAAAGATAAGATAGTTTTTGTCCCGGATCACTTCGCTCCGAACAAAGATATCGACTCAGCCGAGCAGTGCAAACTCCTCAGGGATTTCGCGAGAGAGCACGACCTCACGAACTATTTCGAGGTTGGTAAAATGGGCGTCGAGCACGCGCTCCTGCCGGAGCAGGGAATCGTAGTGCCGGGCGACCTGATTATCGGCGCGGACAGCCACACATGCACTTATGGCGCGCTTGGGGCTTTCTCCACCGGCGTCGGTAGCACAGACGTCGCCGCGGCGATGATAACTGGTGAGGCATGGTTTAAGATACCACAAACGATTAAGTTTATTTACAGCGGTAGCCTCAATAAGTGGGTGAGCGGTAAAGACCTTATACTTTACACTATCGGTGATATCGGTGTCGATGGCGCACTTTACAGCTCTATGGAGCTCACCGGTGAGGTTATTGACTCGTTGCCTATGTCCGGCAGGCTTACTATGGCGAACATGGCGATCGAAGCAGGCGCTAAGAATGGTATCATCCAGCCTGACGAAATCACAAAAAAATACGTCGAAACACGCGCGAAGAGAGAATTCAAGTTTTATGAGAGCGATCCAGACGCCAGCTACAGCAAAGTGATAGAGTACGACTGCACAAAGATAGAACCACAAGTCGCTTGTCCGCACTTACCAGAGAACACAAAACCGGTTAGTGAAGTAAGCGATATTACCATCGATCAGGTTATCATCGGTTCATGCACAAACGGCAGGCTCGATGACCTTCGCGTCGCCGCGGAGATCATGAAGGGCAAAACGGTAGCGAAATACCTCAGAGTTATTGTTATTCCCGCGACTCAGCAAATCTACAAGGACGCGATGGCTGAAGGACTGTTTGACATCTTCATCGACGCCGGCGCGGCTGTAAGCACACCGACATGCGGACCATGCCTCGGTGGACATATGGGAATCCTCGCGAAAGGTGAGCGTGCGCTCGCTACGACAAACAGAAACTTTGTCGGCAGGATGGGCTCACCTGAGAGTGAAGTCTACCTCGCGAACCCAGCAATAGCCGCGGCATCAGCTATCACGGGTAAGATCACAAGCCCGGACGCGTTATAGCGCTGGTCGTTGCTCTTTAGCCGTCGCCCTGAACTTGTTTCAGAGGCTATTGAATACAGGGTCCTGAAATAAATTCAGGACGACAAACAATACTTAAATGTAATAAATTAAGAATTATGATGGAGAACATTATGATAAAAGGAACAACATGGAAGTTCGGTGACGACATCAACACCGATGAAATAATACCGGCGCGGTATCTTAACACCTCTGCCCCTGAGGAGCTCGCGAAGCACTGCATGGAGGACGCCGACCCGGATTTTATGAAGAATATGAAGAGCGGTGACATAATCGCCGCCGGTAAAAACTTCGGTTGCGGCTCATCACGTGAGCACGCTCCGATAGCGATTAAGACAGCGAATATCTCTTGCGTTATCGCGAAGACTTTCGCGCGAATATTCTACAGGAACTGCTTCAACATGGGGCTGGTGATCCTTGAGTGCAAAGACGCTGACAAGATCGACAACAAAGACGAGCTAGAAGTAGACACCGAAAACGGAATTATCAAAAACCTGACAAAGGGCGAAGAGTATCCGGTAAGCCCGATACCGGCGTTCATGCAGGAGCTGATCGATGACGGTGGTCTGATGAAACATGTGTCAAAAAAAATAAACGCTTAAACCTGTGACTATTTTCAGGGCTTAGGAGTTGGTAGGGGTGGGCGAATCTTGTATTCGCCCACCCCTAAATATTTAATATTAATTTATCGGAGAGTCGAATGAAAGTACTTATCATCGGTGGCGGTGGGCGTGAGCACGCACTCGCGTGGAAGGTAAACCAAAGCCCACTGGTAGAAAAAATATATTGCGCGCCGGGGAACGCCGGTACGGTCGACATCGCTGAAAACCTCAGTATCTCAGCGACAGACATCAACGCTCTTTTTGAGTTCGCGACAGAAAACAGTATCGACCTTACAATCGTCGGACCAGAACAACCGCTCACAGAGGGGATTGTTGACCTCTTTACCGAGAACGGTCTCAAAGTTTTTGGCGCCAACAAAAAGGCGGCGATACTAGAGGGGAGCAAGTCGTTCACAAAGGACTTCTGCAAAAAATACAACATCCCTACCGCGGCTTATGAGACCTTTACGGACAAGCAAGCTGCCATAGATTATATCAATGAGCAGGGAGCACCTATAGTTGTGAAAGCTGACGGTCTTGCCGCCGGTAAGGGCGTAGTTGTCGCGAACAATGTCAGTGAAGCGGTCAGCGCGTGCCATAATATTATGGAGCATCGCATTTACGGTGATGCCGGAAGCAAGCTGGTTGTGGAGAAGTTCCTTACCGGGCAAGAGGCGTCATACCTCGTATTCACCGATGGGAAAACCATTCTCCCGCTCGCGTCATCGCAGGATCACAAACAGGTGTTCAACGGCGACAAAGGTCCGAACACAGGTGGAATGGGGGCGTACTCCCCTACACCGGTTTTGACTGCCGCGCATGAGGAAATGGTGCTGCGAGATATAATCAAGCCGACTATCGATGGAATGAAGGCTGAGGGACGACCATTCAAAGGCGTCCTGTACGCCGGTCTGATGATCGACGGTGATGACGTGCAACTGCTCGAATATAACGTCCGTTTCGGAGATCCTGAGACTCAGCCGCTTATGGCGAGGATGAAGAGCGATATAGTACCGATAATGCTGGCGTGTATTGACGATACACTCGGGGAACATACGATCGAGTGGGATGATAAACCGGCTGTATGCGTCGTGTTGACTTCTGGGGGCTACCCCGGGAACTACAAACGGGGCTTTGAGATAAGCGGTATCGATGAGGCGAACGCAAAGCCTGACAGTGTTGTGTTCCACGCCGGGACTACGCTCGAAAATGGTCATGTCGTGACGAACGGTGGGCGGGTGCTCGGTGTTACCGCGCTCGGCGATGATATAAAAAGCGCAATAGATAATGCTTACAGTGCGGTCAAGGTGATTCAGTTCGCGCATGTCCATTATAGAAGCGATATCGGTAGCAGGATATTGTAAAAACATAGCACACGGAAAAAACAGAAACTACTGATAACTACGGATATAAGTTTTTTTATCTAAACCAGCCTCAGCTTCTCTGCTGGGAGTGTTGTCAAATAGCTTATAATCCAAATTTTCAAAAAAATGTTTTTGTAATTAGCAGATATCACAGGGGAGCAACCAACGGAAGCGTAGGGGCTTAAGCCCCTAAATTCTATTGGGCAACATGCCCACCTACTGCCTCAACCAGCGCCGAACAAACGCATCGGATTCCGCGACAGTGCTGATCTCGCCTGACATCTGTTTTTCATAGGCGGCGGCGAGGAGATTTGAGAAGAGCGGTGACGGGGTAAGCCCAAAGCGTTCGATCAGATCTCGACCATTAATAAGCGGTGGATTCTGCGCCCTTAGCAGGTAGTCGTTGAAATACGTGTCTAGCAGTGTTTCTGAGAGGTCTATGACTTTCAGTACCTCGTTTTCTGTGGCGCGTTTGATTCCACGCGCGGCGATCAGGTCAGCGAGATTATGCACAACAACTAGCGCGCCGACCTCCTTAAACTGATGGTAGTACCTCAGCATAGATTTTCTTGTTACAGCATCCATCTTGTTCATAAACTGCACTATCCTCAAGTGCCGCCTGATGACTGCCCGCGACAGCGTATCATCTTTCACGCTCAGCTTCAGCCGCGCGTTTATCACGGCTACGACCTTTTCCCCCTGCTCGCAGTGACCGTAAAAATGCACACGTCCATCACTCCCAACCGTCCTGCTCATCGGCTTTGCGACATCGTGCAGAAGAACTGAGTACTTCAAAAGCGCCCTCGTGTTCCCTAAGGCAAGAAGCTCAGAAAGCGGTTCATGCGTGGTAACAAAATAATGGCTAAGCCGCGAAAAAATATCCTCCAAGTTCTCATAAGCGCAAAGCGTATGCTCCATCACATCAAGATGGTGGTACTTGTTCTGAATACAACCGACCGACGCTTTCAGCTCGGGGAAGATATCGTACAGCAGGCCACTGTCAGCCATAAGCTTTATTGTACTAAACGAACCCTCCTCGGCAAATATTTTAAACAGCTCGTCTCTCACACGCTCAGTGGCGACATTCGCAATCAAGCCCGATTTTTCGGTTATCAGCTTGAGCGTCTCTGGCGCAATTCTACAGCGAAGTTGCGCCATGAACCTGAACGCCCGCAACAGCCGCAAAGGATCATCATCGAAAGCGCGCTGATCCACCACCCGTACTATGCAGTCATGAATATCACCGAGTGAACCGCGAAGGTCAACAACCTCATCCCCATCAAGCTGGTATGCGAGCGTGTTTATTGTAAAATCCCGGTGTAAAATATCCTCTTCTATCGTCGCTCCCTTTGCCGGGGTAAAATCATATATCATATCATCTTTCACAAAACGGACTACTTCCTTTTTGTCAGCACCAATATGGATCGCTGACCGCTGAAGGAGGTTAGATAAGTGTTCAATAAAGCCCGGCATTTCCCCGAAGAGTATAAAATCAAAATCAGAAGGCTCACTACCGAGAGCTATGTCACGCAACGCCCCACCGATGAGCCACACTTTTACGCCGCAAGCATCCGCCGCCTTCTGAACAATATTTATCTGACTGTTATTTTTAAGGTTTTTAATATTCATATAAGTATTACAACCGAACCCCGAAGACCGGCTTTACCAGCATTTTGAGTACTTGTAGTTTAAGCGGGCTGATGAGGTTTTTCGCGAGCCTCTTCGTCGCGTACGGTGATGATTCATACATCTTGCGCATGATTTTTAATGTCAAAGGTAGATTGTGCGTAATCATCTTTTTGATCGTCCTCCTGACCAGCTCTGGGTCAGTACTAACAAAATAGCTGACCTGAGCGACAATGTACTCCGGGCACATCGCGTTGATCTTCGGAGAAGCGTCAAAAAGCACTATCTCAAGCGCATTTAATACATCCACACTGTCACCGAAAAGAGCAAAATCACAAAGCCTCTTTGTCGCTACCTTCGCGTCTTTCTGGAAATACCGTGACAGAGAGTACGTAAAAGTCACCGGATCAGCTTCCGCCATAGCGAGAAAGCCTCGCGAATCAGCCACACCCAGCATATCAAAGCGGAATGTTTCCTCTTTTAACGCACGGCGTTTTTTGCGCTGGTCACTCGTCACTTTGATCATTTTTACACTCCTACCGATAAAAACAGGGTGTCCATTTTTAAGCATATAACTCAACCATACACCTCAACATTTAAAATAATACACCTAAGAGCCTGAAAAATCAAGTCCTACTTGACATTTCGATTAATTATATTAAACTATGCTCATGGAAGAGTTACTAGGGCTGTTAGCTAAATATGTCATTGTTTTCGTCTTTATTGTGCCTTTTGAATGTGAAATCGCGAAAATATTTTTGCGGCATACAACCACAAATAACCTCCAACTGCTCGGGGCCTTCTACCGAGTTAACCTGCTGACTTCCCCTCTAACACAACTGATAGCGCTTTATATATATAACAATTCTGAGTTTCAGCACCTTCACTATTTCGCGTATATACTTCCTTTTCTGGCGGAGTTTTTTCTCTTCAAGTGGCAGTTTAATAAGCTGTACAAACAAGGGTTTCTGACTGACCCGGTATTTAAGAAGACTTTGATAAAAATCGTCGTATTGGCGAATACCCTTTCATTTTTGTTGATCCTTGTTGTCTTTTGGCTTTAAGCAAAGCACTGTACGACCACACGGATAGCCCCTACGT
>JAJRXV010000231.1 GCA_024276115.1 Deltaproteobacteria bacterium | reverse complement strand
CATTCAAAGCGCACGGCACATCCACTTCCCAGCGCCTTACACCAAGTCTGGTCAAAATATCCCCAAGCTCGTCAAGCTCCTCGACATTATCTTTAAGTATCATCGTCGCGGCAGAAACATCTATTCCCGCTTTAAGCAACAACTCCATAGATTTTAGCGCTTTATCATAGCACCCCTCTCCACGGATTTGGTCGTGAGTACCGCGCAGACCGTCAATACTTATCTGCACTTCGTTAAATTTCAGCTCGTTGATGATGTACTTATTGAGCAGAACTCCATTGGTGAGGAGGATAGAGCGGAAATCATAACCACCTATGATACTGTTTATGGTGTTGAAATCCTTATGAAGTATCGGCTCGCCACCAGACACCATCAGTCGCAGACCTCCCGCACTCTCAAATTCTTCAAAAACATTAGTAATAATATCGAGTGATAGTTCCGCGGAGTTTGACCTGTCGATATAGCAATGTTTACAGTTGAGGTTGCAGTTACCGGTAATGAGCAATTCAAGATAACGCAGGCTAGGAGCCGCGTCATTTTTGTATACCTTGATATCCCGTTTTAGCGCGGGGGTATTCAACGTGCTGAGTATATTTTCTTTCAGGCAGAAGTCAATAAAAGACTGGTCAGGTTCACAGACAGCTATTTTTTGTGAACCGTCACACTTTGAGAGAAAATCGCAAGCCTTCTCATCGATCTCATATAGCTCGTCTGTCACCTTGTTAAACGCGTAAAACTCTTCGAGGCGCTTCAAGCTGATACTGTTTTCAAGGTACAGTACTTCTTTTGTTTCAGTTTTTTTCAGCATTGTCACCTATTCCTCAGTAATAGTGGCATTGTCGATATCAGCGATCGTTATCACTTTCTTATCGACCAGCCCTTTTAATATCTTATAGGCGGCACACTCAAGATCGTCATCTGTACCGTCAAAAAAATCGCATTTTGTGCAAATGCTTTTAACGTAGCAGGCTTCTTTTGTTGAAATTTTCGCCGGGTTTGTCTGTGACATAAATCCTCCTATGAATAATGAATTACTATTACTACTATGAATAAAATATACAGCTTATATTTGAGATGTCAACCAGATCGAAAAAAAATTGACATAGCGAATAAAATTGGGTAAACTACTATTAATACGGCGATTAAATATGTGGTATTATCTCCACGTCATTCCCGAGGTTGCCACAACGTCATTCCCGAGGTTTTAATCGGGAACCCATGACTAAAATATATTGAGCAAAAGCGAAAAACTTAAGTTTAACGGGACATCTAGAGCATGGATCCCCGATAGAAACGCTCGGGGATGACGTTGTGGTGTGCTCGTAAAACACTATACATTTTATCGCTAGGTTAATAACATCAAATAAATATTAGAGATTTGGCAATATGAAACAATCATTAATTATATTTTTTGTAATGGCGATTATGCTGTCACTTGCGTTGGACACACCAGCTCGCGCGGACGTGACCCAACACGGCATATCAGAACCTGCTGACGACCATGGCGACTCATACGGCAACGCTACGAGTGTCTCTGCCAACTCATCTACCTCGGGGGATATCGAGATAGAAAACGATATAGACTACTTCAACTTTTCCGCCACCTCCGGCCACACATACACCATAGAGACCACACTCGGTACTCTTGACGACTCCGACATAACACTCTATGACACGAACGGTCTCTCTGTGATCGACAGCGATGACGACAGCGGCTCTGGCGCCGCCTCAAAGCTGGTGTGGACATGCACTGACACTGGTACCTACTATATCATGGTGGAGGGGCACTTTTATGCCTCTATAGGGACATATACGCTGAACATCTCCGCTGAAAGCGGCGGTAGCGCTGGCGATGACCACGGTGACAGCTACTCAGACGCTTCGGCTTTGACTGTTGGGGTCAAGAAGAACGGTAATATAGAGACTGGTGGCGACGAGGACTACTTCGAGTTTGACGCTTCGGCAAACGTAACCTATGATATTGAGACAACGCTTAAAACGCTCGATGACTCCGCGCTCACGCTCTACAAAACTAATGGCTTCAGCAAAATCGACACCGATGATAACAGCGGTGCAGGGCAGGCGTCAAAAATCACATGGACATGCACAAGCTCTGGGACGTATTACATCAAAGTTGAGGGGGACTGGTCGAGCTCTACTGGTACGTATTCGCTTCTGGTCAGCATCGCGACTGACAGCGGTAATGGCGGCAATGACGATGATCACGCTGATAACGTGTCCGGCGCGACCTACGTGACAATCGGCTCAACTGTAGGCGGTGAGCTTGAGACCTCGGGTGATCTTGATTACTTCAAGTTTTCAGCTACCTCCGGGGCGGACTACACAATAGAAATAACGCTCAAAAGCTTGTATGATTCTTACATATACCTATACGACACAAACGGTGCTACGACTATAGCGAGCGATGATAACTCCGCTACAGGGCTCGCGTCGCGGATCAAGTGGACATGCACTACGTCAGGGACATACTACATCAAAGTCGAAGGCGCGATCGCGTCTTACACCGGTGCATACTCCATGAAGATCACAGGCAGTGGTGGCGACTCTGACGACACCGGTGGTGGTACAGACGGCGGCTCCGGCGGCGATGAGTCTGACGGCGACTACGGCGACAGCGCGGCTGATTCTTCTCCGGTAGGGATAAACACACCGATATCCGGTGGTTTTACTGACGCGACAGATGTGGACTTCTTCAACTTCTCAGCGGTGGCGGGAACTGACTACAGCATCACGACTACGGTGGGTGCTTTGAGCAACACGGTTATTTATCTGTATGACACTAACGGTATTACTGAAATATCGAACGATGACAACAGCGGCAGTGATGGCGGCTCAAAAATATCATGGAGTTGCGCGACGACAGGCACGTATTACCTTAAACTCATCGGTACCGGGAGCTATTCGCTCTTGGTGTCAGCCAGCGGCGGTAGCGATGACGGCGACGCAACAGATGATCATGGTGATGTCGCCTCAAACGCGACGAATATCCTCACCGGTACGACAGTTTCTGGCACTATAGGCGACTCTAACGACACCGACTGGTTTGCGTTTACCGCGGAACTTGGCGTGAACTACAACATTATTGTATCGCACCTGACGCTTGACGGCTCGACTATTGACCTATACAGCAGTGATGGTGTAACCTTCATCGCGTCTACATATAGCACAGTGAATAGCCCGAGTTCGCAGATAATCTGGGCCGCGACAGATGACGGGACATATTACCTCAAAGTCAGCGGCTTGCAGGGCGCGACCGGTACTTACACCATTACGATCAAAAACACGAACGCGGACGACATAGTAAACAACTCATGTTTTATAGCTACGGCAAGCTATGGTAAGATGCACCTGCCGTCACTATTTGACAAGATTGTTGAGGTTGTGAAAGGTGTGTTGTATTAAGGGCATGTTGTGTAGCAGTAATAGTTTCTGATGATGGGTATGTTGACTTGTATACATCGGAAACGAAAAAAGAAGAAGAAACATAGTTTGCAGCCTTCCCACTGCCCCCCCCTCTAATCAAGGGCGGGTGAAGATTAAATATCAAGATATCTTTTACACATTTTATGCTCGGTTTATCTGTGCCGCGGCGTAACCGGCGCCGAATCCATTGTCGATATTGACCACAGTAACGCCAGACGCGCATGAGTTGAGCATCGACAGAAGCGCGGTAATACCGCCGAAGCTGGTGCCGTACCCGACGCTTGTCGGTAGCGCTATCACCGGTTTATCGACGAGACCGCCAACAACAGAGGGTAGGGCGCCTTCCATCCCGGCGGCGACGATCAATACGCTCGCGTTGTTGATCGTGTCATAATTCCCGAGGAGCCTGTGGAGACCGGCGACACCGACATCAAAAAGGCGCTCGACTTTGTTCCCCATCACTTCCGCGGTGATAGCGGCTTCTTCTGCGGCGGGCATGTCAGAAGTACCGGCGGTGATCACTAGTATCGACCCCCGGGTTTTCATTTCTACTTTATGGTTTATCATTGTCAGTGTCCGCGCGTCTTCGTTGTAATTGAGCCCCTTCACCGATTTTTGAACGGTTTTAGCTTTGAGGCTGTCGACACGGGTGACCAAAATATTTACATCGTGCTTTAAGAGTGTGTTGATTATCCTGATTATCTGGTCGGCGCTCTTTGGTTCGCCGAATATCATCTCTGGGTAGCCGGCGCGCAGTGACCTGTGGTGGTCGACATGGGCGATACCGATATTTTCGTACGGTAGTTTTTTTAAGGTATTCATCGCTTGATCGATATTTACCCTACCATCTTTGAAGTCATTTAAAAGTTTTTCTATAGTTTTTTTGTTCAATATAATCTCCTCTTGATGCAAATGTATAAAAAAAATAGTGACTTGTCAAGGTCAAATGCGTATTTGGGTGTAAGAGCTTTTCTGGCAGAATTCCCGAATATGTGGATATAATCCGCAAAACACAAATAGAAAAAACGAGCATGTTGACAGGAGTAAAATTTGTGCTATTATTATAAGTGCGTTAAAAAAACAATTACTAGGAAAGTGTATGCAAGTCTATATTTTAGCGGTAGATGATTCACCTACAATCCGGTCGGCGGCAAAGTTCGCGCTCTCACAGGCAGGATATGATGTAAAAACAGCAGAAAACGGAATGGATGGTTTAAAGAAGATAGAAGAAATTCATGCAGAAGGTAGTACGGTCGCTATGATAATCAGCGATATTAATATGCCTGTGATGGATGGTATCACTTTTATCAGGACCGTAAAGAAGACGAAGTTTAAGTCTATTCCAATCCTTGTTATGACAACAGAATCTCAGGCGACAAAAAAAGCTGAAGGTAAAGAGGCTGGCGCGGTTGGCTGGCTTGTGAAGCCGTTTACCCCAAAACAGTTGGCTAACGTGGTCAGGAAGTTTGTTAAACAAGTTGCGCCGAGTGAAAAAACGGTTGCGGAAGTTGAAAAAACAGCTCCAAGAGGAGACAATTCAAGCCAGTTGCTGGATATATTTTATGACGACGCGTTTATTTTAGTGACAGAGCTTGAACTTGCTTTTAAAAGACTTCGTAGAACTCCTGATGATGAGGAATTCTTGGGGGACGTTCGGTTGGCGTTGTATAAAATAAGGATTACCGCGACGTTTGTAGGGTGTAATAACTTGGCAAGGCTAGCACACGCCATTGAAGTAGACGCGTTGAAGAGGATTCAAAAAGATGGCGATGTTTTAACTGAAGAGCTATTTTTAATTTTGTTAGACGCGATAGATATAATTGAAAGCCTTACTAAACCGTCAGGAAACAGGTCCGCGGATATATCAGGCAGGGTGGAGCGGTTTCTAGATAAACTTACAAAGCATTTCGAGTGATTTGTGTATAATCTGAAATACTGAACATACATTTTTCGCAATTTAATAAATTATTTGAAATGTTAAAAAATATTGTTAAACTAGTGAAATAAAAGTAAGAGAAGGGGAGTGACATGAACAGCGAAAATGACTTGACCATTTTTTTTAGCTCATACATTGAGACTTTAAACCTTACAAAAGATAAGGCTAAGTTTTTTATGAATATATCAGACCACGCTTTTGTAGAAATTACCCGACTGTTGCCGGAGATAAACAGTGGGTTAAAATCTCTGATCAGTGATGTAAGCGCGGTTTTCAGTGGACTTACTGAGAGTGGCTGGCAAAATGATGACCTTGCGGCGGCTAACGATGTTGTAGCCGAAATAAAAAACATACCAACAAAAATACTAGAGGTAATGACTTCGTTGCAGGTGCAGGATCAGGTGCAACAGTGTCTTGAGCATACTGTATCCGCTATTGAAATAACCTCTAACGAAATCGGTTTAGCCGGTACTGATGTAGAGGACGATGATATGCTTTCTACGTTATTGTTCTTAAGTCATATCCCGGTGTTACTGGTTTCTCAACTTGATAATGTCCACAAAAAAATGAACTCAGCCGTCACTGATCTCGCAAAAGAGTTTCACGGAATATATGAGATTCTGATGCCGCCATTGACAATGGAGGCGTTGTTGGCAGAAGAAGAGGAAAAGAGTATTGTCCAAATCCTGATAATGAAGCTTGAAGAGGTCAGCGCGGCAATAGGAGAAAAAAGCTTGGAGCAGTCCGCGAGTCTGGAGCAGGCTATAAAAATGCTCACCGCTATCAGCATGAGCGATACCCTTACGACAAACGCCAATATGCTTGACCAATCCGCGGCCGCGACTAAGACCCTCGAACAGCCGTTGGCTGAGATATTGTTCCTTAACAGCAAACTAGAAAAGCTAGAAAAAGAAGTTGTTAAGATTATAGACACTTCATTTAATGGGGATCTAAGTGACATTGACTGTAATTCAAGGCTAGAAAAGATAATAAACCTGTTTTCGACTAAAGATGAGATAGAGGTCGCAAGATCACTGTTTGGCTGGCTTGACATAGAGGAGACTGGTGAAGAAGGTGATCTTACACTATTTTAAAGTGTAGAACTCGAATTTGAGCTGGTGGTGTTTATTTTTTACCGTTATAACATGTATGCGATGGCTTAATGTCCTCAAATAACGCGCCGAGTCGCGCCGCGTCATCGCCACTAACAGAAAGTTCGCTGGTGCGGTGGAACTCATCGACGACTTTACGGAACGTCGTCACTGACTCCGCGACATATCCCACGTCACGTTGACGACCCTCGATCTTTATCGAGTCGACACCGGCTTCGATAAGCTTATCTATAATGTCTATCGTGTTGAGATAGACCGGTCCCTGCATTGCGTAAGTCGACTTCCCTGTCGCTGAGTTGATGAAACGTCCCTTGCATATCTGCCGTCGATTGATGAGAAAGTTGTCCGCCCATTGTGTCTCTGAGTCCTTCTTCTGATATTCTCCGTCACTCACTTTTGGCATCAGGGAGAGTTCATTTTCGTCAAACTCGTTCATCGTTATACCATTCATTGTAAACGACATCCTGTTACCTTGTTGGTCGAATTTCAGATATTTCGGTGTTGAGCATGTACCTATGGTGTTTGTCGACTCTCCGGTGACATACGGTGACAAAAAACACTTCCCCTCATAGTTGATGCAGAGTGAACCAAACGCGAACACTTCTATCTCGACATCGGTATTTTGCGCGATCGCCCGGATCTCATCAAGCGTCACAACTCTTGGTAGCACCACTGTGACTATCCCGAAGTTTTCTTTGTAAAAGTTGATCGCCTCGATGTTTGACGCGCCAGCCTGAACGCTCAAGTGCAGATTCAGTTCAGGGTACTTATTTGCGGCATAATCCAGCACGGCGAGGTCAGAGACTATGATACCGTCCGCCTGCATCTCAAACGCGTTATCCACTGCTTCATAACACGCTGGTAGCTGGCTTTCCTGTGGGTAGCTGTTGATTGTGATGTAGACTTCGCGCCATTTTGAGTGCGCGTACTCTATGCCCTCGGTCATGTCGTCAAGCGACAGGTTGATACCGGCAAAATTCCGAAGGTTGCTCGCCGACCGGAAGCCAGCGTATACTGCGTCGGCACCGGAGTCGATCGCCTTTTTTATTGAGCTCAGGTTTCCCGCCGGAGCGTATATTCTTAGGTTGTTATTTTTCATGTTGTCGCTAACTGAGTAATCTCATTATATAGCTTGCCGCGTTCAGCGGGTTTTCTACCACACTCGTTAATCAATTGTATCATATCCGCTTTGGTAAAGCAATGCTCAGTGTCAGAACACGCGGAACGCGCGACACCCTTGTTCTGCTCATATACTGTGCCACCGATATCATTCGCCCCAAAGTCGAGCGCGCTTTTTACAAAGTCTTTCTCATTAAACAGCCAAAGTACTTTCAGGTGGTCAAAATTATCTAAAAGCAGGCGCGACAGAGCGAACATCTTCAAATCATCAGAGTCGTCAAGAATCGAAGACTTGATATCACTTACCGCATTTGGTATAAACTTCAGCGGTATGAAAGCATTGTAGCCACCAGTCTCATCCTGCAACTCCCGAATCCGCAAAATATGCGCTACCCGCTCCTCGATCGTTTCAATGTGACCGTAGAGGATAGACGCGTTTGATTTTATACCGAGTTTATGAGCGATTTTAGATACTTCGAGCCAGGTGCTGAAGGGGCTTTTGTTAGGGCACAACTCTTTTCGAACCCGTTCGCTCGATATCTCGGCGCCACCGGCGGCTAGAGAACCGAGTCCAGCGTTCTTAAACATGACAAGAACTTCTCTTGGGGATAGTTTATCCCGCTTGGCGATAAAATCTATCTCTGTCGGTGCAAGCGCTTCGATGTGAATACGCGGGTATTTCGCCCGGATCAGCGAAAAAATCTCGCGGAAGTAATCAACACCGAGTTTCGGATTGACGCCACCGGTTATCCGCACTTCTGAGACAAACGGGGTGGTGTCGATCTCGCTTAGTATCTCTTCTGGTCTCTTAGCGTACGCTTTTGGATCGTTCGCTGTTTTTGGGAAGGCGCAGAACTTACATCTCCACGCACAGATATTTGAGTAGTAAATGTGTTTGTTTACAATGAAGTAGACCTTCTCCCCAACGCGCTTTTTCCTAGCGTGGTCAGCGGCCAGCTTTAGCTCAGGCAAAGCGGCAGAGCGCAACATATAACATCCTTCTTCAAAGTTGAAGCGCTCATTGTTTTCAATTTTTTCAATAATATGATTAAAATCTAGATTTATTGGCATCTAACTGATCAAGCCCGAATTACGCCGCGACATATTCCCATCCCGGCTTGCCGAGGAACCAGCCGTTGCTGAGTCCATGCGGTGAGTAAACGCTTAACTTCTTGACCGCTTCCTTCTTGTCAAGATCTCCGCTCAATACTTTGTTGAAAATCTTCACTACATCAGAGGTGCTTTCATAAGAAGGCGTTATCCTCAAGCACTGCATATCAATATCTTTCAGCATATCGATCTGCTCGAT
>JAJRXV010000230.1 GCA_024276115.1 Deltaproteobacteria bacterium | reverse complement strand
TCTTTCAGGATCTACCCGCGTTTATAGGAAGGATGCCAGATCCTGAAATGAATTCAGGACGACAGTTTTGGAGTCGTGCGGAAGTCTTATTAATTATAGCTTGACACAGCGTTAGCTGTTGTGGATCTTTTTCATAAAATCTATGTTACGGAAAAAGAATATTATGAGAGTACTCGCGGAAACAGCCGCGGAGAAGTAAAAGAGCCAGATCACCATTTTGTCCGGTGCCGGGCACAGAGCGCCTGTTGAAGTCCTGCAGATTGTGGAAAAGCAAAGCGTCGCCATAAAAATAACGCTGTACTGGATTATCTTGTCGATCTGATACCCCGATCTCTCGTGGAGTTCTTCGTCGTTCTTGATAGCGAAGTTCCGCACCGCACCGATAGTCGCGTCCTTGAAGAAATAGATGATAACTACCCACAAAGGCGCGAAACCGTAAAGGCTCAGGAGGGTTACGGCACCATATACATAGAACTCGTCTAAGAAGTAATTCAACTTCCTTTCAAAAAAGCTGAATGATTCTGATACGTCCATCTTGATAACCCTTTTCAGCGGAATCGAAATGGTGTAGAGCGCCAGCGAAAAAAGGAACTGATAACGCACAGTTTCGACGTCGAGAAAAAAGAATAGTAGCAACATTACTGTTAGTATTATTCTGATATATGTGTAAACGTTTCGTACCACAGTGTCTCCTTTTCGATAAAGCTAACACATAATCAGTTCTACTTCAAGTGGTTTTAAAATATCATTAAAAAGATAAGAAGATGTAGGATTAGAGCGTTATCGACGGCACTGCTTTTTTGAAAATGAATTTTCGGTACCAGACTTCCCCGAACAAACTCTACAACGTGATATAAACTCGAGGTTGTTCTCCTCAAGAAGTGCTTCGTCAGACAAAACATCATCAGTAGCGGCGTCTTTCACCACAACACCATTGTTTATAATTACCACTCTATCGCACAATTCAGCCGCCATGTACAGGTCCTGAGTGACTATTAACTTGGTAGCGTCGAGGCTGTTAATCGTTTTTATCAGCTTACGCTTTGTCAATGGATCGAGGTTTGAAGATGGTTCATCAAACACAAGTACTTTAGATTTCATCGCAAGTACAGTAGCTATCGCCACCCGCTTTCTTTGACCGAAGCTTAGGTGATGAGCGCTCTTGTTCTTGATTGACTCTATATCGAGCGCGTTTAGCGCGGCGTGAACTCTATCGTCGATTTCCTTTTCGTTAAGATTCATGTTTTGTGGTCCAAAAGCGACATCCTCATATACCGTCGGGCAAAAGAGCTGATCATCAGGGTTCTTAAACACAATACCGACTTTTTGGCGTATCTCTTTGAGAGTCTTTTTGTTGATAGCCATACCAAATATCTTCACCTCACCGCTTTTACCCAAAAGAACACCATTCAAATGAAGCAAAAAAGTAGACTTACCCGCACCATTTGGACCGACGATAGCCACAGTCTCGCCGGTTTTGATATTCAGGTTTATGCCTTTTAAGACACTTGTCCCATCTGGGTATGTAAAATGCAAATCATTTACTTCAACAGCGGTTCCATTTGTCATAAGATATGCGCCCTGACTGAGATCATAACAAGATGTCCCTTTATTTGTTTAATAGAAGTTTAATAAAAGCGGAGCACGCTTTATGAAAACGAACTCCGCCATAATGAATAATTATTCTCCGCCTTCTTCGGCACCCTCTGCTTTAAATGTATACGCAACATGAACAGTCACAGAATCGATTTTATTGTCTGAATCGTCTTCTGTTCTTAACAGCTCCAATTTTACCTCTGTGTTATCATTAAGACCATACCCTACAAGCAGACCCATTCTGTCAACGTTAGTGTCGCCACCGATAGAAACGAAATCTTCTGATGTTTCATATTTGAGCGCCAGCAGGACAGGAGCTACAACCTCTGTCGCGAGTTCAACGTTTAACGCGGTAGGTTTTAGCTCACTATAGTCGATCATATCATCTTGTGCTGTTACGTATTCAACAGTTAAAGAACAATGATCTGAACTAGCTGCCAAAGTAGCGCTGATACCGCCAACTCGCTCAGAGTAACCAAGAACCGCATGGTCAGCAGTAGTATCGCCTGTTGTGTCGTCACCCTCTGCAGGTGCGTTTACCAATGACTCGGCAGGAGTAGCTTCTGCGCTCTCATCGCTACCGAGGAGATCAGCGTCAGAATCTGTGATATCTGAAAGATAAGCAACTTTCAGCGAAAGCTCTATGCTGTCACCAAGGTGTGGAGCGACTTCTAAAGCGGCGTAAAAATCATCTATTTTGTCTTCCTGGTTCATTTCATCAGAGTCACCATTAAAAGCGCCAATAGCGATGTTTACCATGCTGAAGCCAGCGCTTATCTCTATCACTGACTCACGAGTCTCACCAAGATCATGCACAAGTGGATCAACGATAAAGTCAGTTGGACCATCGGCGAATGGTATGTAAAGCTTACCAAGAGTTATGTTATTACCGGTCTCAGGACATGTATGCTTGATAAACGCCTCGTCAAGAGTAAGCTCACCTTCACCGAAATCATCCTCTTCATACAGAAGTAAAGCTACACCGGCAAAAGCCCCACGCTCCCCTGTGAATTCAAGTTCAACCGAGTCAACATATATGTCAGAACTCTTCTCGCTTTCACCAACGGCTGGTTGATAATTTTCAAACCCCATGTTAATGCTGATTGCCGCGTTACCATCAAGTGCTGTATCATGACAATAACTAACTGTACTAAAACCAAGCACTAATACTAGTGCCGCTACTAATACTACTAAACTATTCCTCTTCTTTTTCATGCTTCCTCCTCTTCTGTTTTTTTCTTGTCGCATTTTAGCAACACGGAATTGTAGCACAATATTTAAAAACGTGCTACCTTTAAAATACTTTTTTTTGCATATTGTTACATTTTTCTTGTTTTGACTTTGTTTTATCAACAAATTCCATAAAAATGAGCATGTTAGAGGTTACGATAAATATTTACCCATCGTAGTTATGGTAAGCTTTCCATGCTTGACGCCTTTCGTTCCGATCAACTTATCAGCTATCATCCGAATATCCCTACCCTTCCCTTTTACGACAAGCACTTCAAGGCAGTTATGAGCGTCAAGATGAATATGTAGCGTTGATATAATCGCGGTATGAGCCTTGTGCTGAATATCGTTAAGGACATCAGAGAGTTCATGCACCTCGTGGCTGTAAACTATTGTAATAGTACCGACTACAGTAGTCTTATCATCACGGTTTTCCTCCTCCACCAACCTGTCACGGATAAGATCCCGAATAGCCTCTGATCGGTTTACATAATCCTTTGCCATGATTAACTCATCAAACCTTTTTAGCAGGTCTGACTTTATGGATACTCCAAATCTTGTTAACGCTGACATCATCACCATCCTATATTTTTCTTGAATTCTACCAACTTTTGAGCAATAGGTAAAGCATTTTTTTAACATTTCCATGGGAAACTCTTCAATAACCTTTGGGAATTACTATTTCATTGCGTTTCAGCATCTTATATGTTAAACTTATAGTAAGAAAGGGTGAATTGTATGAAAATTTCAATTACGATAATTTTGGCTCTGTTATTAACAGTAACTGCCGTAAAAGCTGAAATATATAAGTATGTTGACTCAGAAGGGATCATGCATTTCACAAACGTCCCCACCGGGTTGAGCTATAAACCACTACACCCTAAAAAACAACCGGTATCCAAAAGAAAGTACCGATCAAAACGCATGAAATATTACGAGCCTACAATAAACATCCTCTCCAAAAAATACTCTGTAGACGCCGCGCTGATAAAAGCGGTCATAAAAGCTGAGTCTGACTTCAATCCGCGCGCGTTTTCACACAAAGGCGCCGCCGGTTTGATGCAGCTTATGCCCGGTACCGCGCGTGAGATGAGCGTCGGTAACCGTTTCAGCGCGAAGGAAAACATGGAGGGCGGAGTGAAGTACCTGCGCTACCTGCTCGACCTCTTCGACGATAACATGCCT
>JAJRXV010000229.1 GCA_024276115.1 Deltaproteobacteria bacterium | reverse complement strand
ATCGTTGTATGCTTTTATGATTTTTGACAAGGCGCATACGCCGATCAAGTACCCGATCGCGATAGTCACCGGTACGAAGAAAAAAAGGGCGGCGCGCCGCTTCATTGATTTTGTTATCTCCGAGAGAGGGCAGGGGATCTTGCTAAAACACGGATTTAAGGCTTTTAAAAAGTAAAAAGAAGTAGGAAAATATGTTGACATCGAATGACTGGTACGCGGTGACGCTTTCCCTCAAGGTGGCGGTCGTCGCGACATTGATAAACATCGCAATTGGATTACCGGTAGCGTATATCCTCGCGCGGAAGCGGTTCCGCGGGAAGGCGCTCCTCGACACGTTCGTCACTTTGCCGCTGGTTTTGCCCCCGACGGTCGTCGGTTTTTACCTGCTCTTTTTGTTCGGTCGGGAAGGTTTTCTCGGTAAAATCCTCAATGAGCTGTTTGACGTGTCGATCGTCTTAACGTGGTTTGCCGCGGTGCTAGCCGCGCAGGTGGTCTCGATGCCGCTGATGATACGCGCGTCGAAGGCGGCGATAGCGGATGTTGACATCGGGTACGAAAACGTGTCATATACGCTTGGTCGCTCGAAGTTATATACGTTTTTTAGGGTGACGCTCCCGATGGCGAAGCGTGGGATCATTACCGGTGTCGCGTTGACTTTTTGCCGCGCGCTCGGTGAGTTTGGCGCTACGATGATGATCGCGGGTAACATCCCTGGGCAGACGCAGACAATGCCGGTCGCGATATATTCGGCGTTTTACAGCTCTGAGGAGTACAAGATGTATTTCTTCGTCGGGAGCCTGACTCTGATTTCGTTTGCCGCGATAATACTGGTAAACAGGCTTGAGAAGCTGGGTGATGGAAATGAGTAGCGCGCTTACCGTGAATATCAAGAAGGATTTTCCGGGATTTAAGATAGAGGCTGAGTGGAGCGCCGATGGTGATATCACCTGCCTCTTTGGCTACACCGGCTCTGGGAAATCGCTTACGCTGAAGATGATAGCGGGGTTGATAAGGCCGGATGAGGGCGAGATATCATTTGGTGATAACATGTTTTTTAAAGCTAGAAAAGGTGTGAACGTTTCACCGCAAGATCGTGATATTGGTTACGTTTTTCAGGATAATATGCTCTTCCCGCACATGACGGTATATCAGAATGTTGTGTATGGTCTGAAGGATGTTGCGAAGGAGTCGAAGTGGATCTGTGATGTGATTAGGACGCTTCGGCTCGAGACGCTTGAGAACAAGTACCCGCACCAGATATCCGGTGGTCAGCAGCAGAGGACGGCAATCGCGCGCGCGGTGATACGGCGACCGAAGCTTCTGCTACTCGATGAGCCGTTTAATTCGCTCGATCACGCGGTGCGGCGGAAGATGCACCGGGAGACCAGGCGGTATCAGAAGTACTTTAACATACCGATAATATTAGTGACGCACGACATGGACGAGCTGCACAGCCTGGCGGATTGGGTCGTGCTCTACAACGATGGCAGGGTAGAGCAGACCGGGCGCCCGCAGGATGTTTTCGCGAGACCGGCTACCAGAGCTGCGGCTCGGCTTATCGCGGCGAAGAACATATTTGATGTCGAGGTGAAGAGCGTGGCGGGTGGTGTGGCGGAGCTGTCGAACGATAGGGTGCGCTTCTTCGCAAAGGCGGACAATCAAAAAGTGGGAGATAAGGTGGTCTGCTGTATCAGACCTGAGCATATATTTGTGGTGGAGCCGAACGCTTCAGCTGAAAACCGCATCGCTGCTGTGGTTGTCGATATTGTCAGGAACGCTTCGTCGTATGATCTGTTTTTGAAGATTGGTGACGGTAGCTACACTCTGGAGCTTCGAGTAAGCGCTGAGCAGTTCAAACGGCATGGTGTCAGCCTTGGTAAGGATATTTTTGTGTCGGTGGAGCCTTGTGATGTACATTTGATAAAGACTAGGGGACTAGGGCTCTAGGGTGGGTGGGCGAATCTTGTGACCTTCCAAACAATGCGGAGAATACAAGAGCCAGGTAGATATATGCGTTAGCGTCAGTTGGTAGGGCAATGTTTTTATTCCCCACCGCCTTAACGGTTGTTGGTGGTGGGCAACAATATTGCTCACTCTACCTCCTGATAAACTCGGGGTTGAAAGACTAGGGTTCTAGGTGCTAGCCACTAAAAAAAATGGGGCGATTCCAGATGTTATTTACTTGCATTATATTTCAGATTTTGATATTCTAAATGTGAGGTAAGGAATAGCTATGAAAATCGGGGTTTTATCAGATATTCATCTGTCTTGTGATGACGGTAGAGTAGAAAACATAATCGATCAGCATTTTAATGGTATAGATGATCTGTTTCTTTGCGGTGATTTGACATCGATCAGTATCCTTGACCTGTTCGCCGACAAGACCATTACCGCGGTGGCGGGTAATATGGATGACGCTTTGGTCAAGCAGACCTTACCGTATCAGTTGACGAAAAATATTGGTGGTGTCAAGTTCGGGCTGGTGCATGGGTGGGGTGCGCCGACCGGAATCGAGGCGAGGATCGCGCAGACTTTCCCTGATGATATTGACTGCATTGTTTATGGTCACTCGCACGCGCCGCAAAACAAAGTTATAGGTAATACACTGTTTTTTAACCCCGGCTCACCGACGGATAAGCGGTGCGCCGATCATCATACTATCGGTATATTGACCCTGACAGGTGGTAGGGTCAGCGGCGAGATAATACGTATATAAGACTGGAGGCATCTGCTGAAGCATCTTTGGGCGCCATGGCGCATGAAATACATACTTAACGCGGATAAACCAGACGGCTGTATCTTTTGTGGGAAGAGGGATGAGGAGTGTTCTGAGGATAATTTGATAATAATGAAAGGGGAGCATTCTTTCGTTATTATGAACAAATTTCCATATAACAGCGGTCACATAATGGTGACCCCTTATGCGCACAAGGGGAGCTTTGAGGAGCTGAACGCTGATGAGCGGATCGATCTGATGAACAACTTGGCGTTTTCTGAACAGAAGCTAAAGGAGCTGATGGCGCCGGATGGTTTTAATGTGGGGATCAACCTTGGTAGACCTGCCGGAGCTGGGGTGGTGGGGCATTTGCATTTTCATATTGTCCCGCGCTGGAACGGTGATACGAATTTTATGACTTTGTTTGATGATGTCCGGGTAGTGCCGGAGCATATTGTTAAGACGTGCCGAAGCTTGAGAAAAATATTTAGTAAAAAATAAATTTAAAAGAAATCAGGCGATTTCTTTAATAAACTAGGAGGCTTTACCGATGAAAATAATACTAATGAGTGTGCTTGTTTATGCTATGATAATTTTCGCGCTCGACAATACAGCCGAGGTGACAATAGATTTTCACTTCAGACAGCTTGAAAACGTTACGCTTTACAGCGTGCTGTTGAGTTCGCTACTTATCGGGGTGATCTCAGGAGTGATCATGGGGTATTTTGAGAACCTTTCTATGAAGCGGGAAATAAAGAAGGAAAAGAGATTAAGGGGTGAGCTTGAGATTGAGATTGAAAATTTGAGAACACTGCCACTCACTACCACAAACAAGCTTAAAGAAGATGAGGAGTTATACGAAGAAAAAGATGATTTGGTAAAAGCAATTGATTAACGAACTGCTGTCGTCAGAATTTATCAATGATATCATAAGTAATCAATATTCGTTTTATGTTTTGATTGCTGTCAGCGTGCTCTTGCTATATTTAATCGCGAACGCGTTTAAGGGTAGTGATCCGCAGGATGAAATAACACGGAGAGAGATAGAGAACAAGGCATACCTTATGGGGGTCACGTACCTTCTCTCAAAAGACACTGACAAAGCTATCGAGGAGTTCATAAGAGCTGTAAAGGTGAACTCTGATACGGTTGCTACATATTTCGCGCTCGGGACCCTCTATCGCAACAAGGGAGAGTACTCGCGGGCGATACGGATACACCAGAGCATTATCGCGCGACCGAACATTGATAGCGATACCAGAGCGCAGGCGATGTATAATGTTGGTCTCGATTACAAGAAAGCCGGTATGGTTCAGAAGGGGATAGACGCTTTTGAATCGGTATCCAAAAATGAAAAGTATCGTTTAGAAGCGCTTCAGAGCCTACAGATATTGTATGAAGATATGAAGGAGTGGGACAACGCTATAAAGATAGTAAAGGAGATCGAACGTTTTGAGAGTAGCAACAAATCAAACATAATCGCGCACTTATATACTGAAAAAGCGAAGGGGGTATTTGAGGCGGGTGATCTTTCTGAGGCTAAAAAGCTATTTAAGAAAGCGATATCATTGCGATCGCAGTGCATTGACGCATATCTGCATCTTGGTGACTTGTACTTTGTCGAAGGGGAGTACATGAAGTCCATCCATACCTGGAAGCAGGTGTTTGAGGTGAATTCATACTTCACGCATCTCGCATATCCGCGGCTTGAGCAGGCATACTTTAACCTGAACAAGTATGATTCGATCGAGAAGCTTTTGACCGAGAACCTTAATAAAAATAACGAGGACGCATACTGCCACCTTGAGTTGGGGCGTTATTATTTCAACAAAGGAGAGGTAGAGAAAGCGGTATATGAATTAAACGAGGCGCTTCGGATAGACCCGGAGTTTATTGACGCGAAAAAAGAGATCGCTACCATTTATCTACAAAACGATATGATAGATGAGATCAAGAAAGAGTTTAAGGATATTTTACAGGCGTTACCGTCAAAATACAGCACATATATATGTACGCAGTGTGGATACTCGACTTCAGAAATACTTTGGAGATGTCCGCAGTGCAGACAATGGGGAACAATAATTCCTAAAGATAAGGGAAAGAGGCGATAATAATGAGTATTGAAATACCTTTGTCAGAAAAAATAATCGTTGCGCTCGACGTAAGCTCGAAAGAAGCGGTGCGGAATATAGTAACCTCGCTTGGTGATTCTATCGGCTTTTATAAAGTTGGTAAGGAGCTTTTTGTCTCTGAAGGGCCTGATATAATCAAGTACCTGAAAGATAAAGATAAAAAAGTGTTCCTTGACCTGAAATTTCATGATATCCCCAACACTGTGTCGCGTGCGGCGGCGAGTCTGGTGAGGCTTGGAGTCAACCTCTTCACCATTCACGCTCTTGGGGGAAGGACAATGATGGAGAGCACCGTGCTGGCTGTCAGGGAAGAGTCGAGAAAGCTAGAGATACATAAATCGAAAATTCTTGCGGTCACGGTGTTGACTAATATGACTAACCAGGATTTGCAACAAATCGGTCTTAGATCGTCAGTAGCTGGAGGGATAAATCTCGATGTCAAGGAGCAGGTGAAACGCCTCGCGAGCCTTGCCAGAGAGTCCGGTGTTAATGGTGTTGTTTCATCTCCGCTAGAGATAGAGATGTTGCGAGAGGTTATGGGATCTGAAAAACTCATTGTAACGCCGGGGATAAGACCAGCTTCCGCTGTCAGCGATGATCAAAAGCGGGTCATGACTCCTGGGGAAGCGGTGACGAAAGGAGCTGATCATCTGGTGATCGGGCGACCAATCGTACAGGCTGACGATCCAAAGAGAGCGGCTGAAGCTATCTTGAGGGAAATTGAAGAATGCAAAAAGTAATATATGGTATAAATCCTGTCTTTGAAGCGCTACAAGCAAAAAAACTTATTATCGATGAGGTAATAGCGCAATCCGGTAAAGAAAACAAAAGGATAAAGCAGATCGTCGAGATTGCCGAGGAAAAAAACATCACGGTAAGGTACGCAGAGAGAAAAGAGATCGTATCTATCTGCGGTGGCAACCATCAGGGTGTTCTCGCTGTTATCTCAACGTTCAGCTATTCAGATTATGATGAACTCCTTGCCGGGCTCAGAGCCGCCGATAGCGCGAGACTTTTGTTTCTTGACTGTGTTGAAGACCCGCAGAACCTCGGCACTTTGATCCGCTCTGCCAGCGCGTTCTTCTTTGACGCTGTAGTCATACAGAGCAAACGAAGCGCGACCGTTACCGCGTCTGTTATCAGAACATCGTCGGGTGCGGCTTTCCACATACCGATATGTCAGGTAAACAACATAACTCACGCTATAAACGCGGCTCAAGATGCCGGATTCTGGTCGGTCGGGATGTCACTTAAAGCTGATAAATACCTTCAGGAGCTTAACTGTGGCAATAAAGTGGCGCTTGTCATCGGGAACGAGGAGAAGGGATTGCGGAGTCTTGTGGAGAAGAACTGCGATTTTTTGGTGAAGATACCGATTCATGAGCGGGTGAACTCACTGAACGCCTCTGCCGCGGGCGCGTGTGCGATGTATGAGATTATCAGAGGGCAAAATACAAAGTAATAATATGTTTTTGAGTCGGAGGCAATGATGAAAAAGATTACGCAAATAAAAAAGTTGACCCTTGACTGGGAAAATCACTATAAAGAAACAGCGATGGAAGCGTTGCACTGGTACTCTGAGGAGGTGGATCCAGAAGTCGCGGTAGCAATCAAGAAGTTTTGCCCGTCAAGGGGTAGTGCGCTTGACCTCGGTACCGGGCCCGGTACAATGGCGATCGAGCTGACGAAGCTTGGTTACAATGTTACCGCGACCGATATTTCTGAGTCGGCTATCAATATGGCAAAGGCGCGCGCCGGCGACTTGGCGGATAGGATAAAGTTCATCGTGGATGATGTTCGCGAGAGTAAGGTCGAAGGGAAGTTTGATCTGATACATGACAGAGGTTGTCTGCATGTGTTAGACGCTGACGGAATAAAAAAGTATTTGTCTAACATTAGCAGGTTGTTAAATGACGGTGGTATACTTTTGTTGAAGACTTTTTCTATAGAGGAAACACGTGCTGATGGTCCAAATAGATATTCTCCAGAACTGATAAAAAGCTACTTTGAGCAGGGGTTTGAACTGTTACACCATGAGGAGACGATATACCCGAGTACGCTTCCAGTCGATCCAAAAGCGCTTTTCTGTGTCTTGCGGAAACGCCTTTCTTAGTCTCCAAAAATGTATTTAATATTTCTAAGCCTTATGCCTATTAATCAAATGCGGTGCGTTTTTTTTGATATGTCAATAATATTTGGTATTATTTATAAAGAGGTAAGTTTATGGGCGACACCGAAGATATCAAAACAGATGATATGCCAGAAGAGTTTGACCTGACCCCTGATGACGCAGAGGCTGACGTTCACGCTGTACCTCAAATCGATGAAGAGGAGCTCGCTGAACCTACCGCTACTGAAGAAGAATCTCCTCTCGTCGAAGAAGCTGAAGCCCCTCAAGAAGATGAAGATGTTGCGAATGAACCCGAGGAAGACACACCTACCGAAGATATTCCCGAGGAGTTTGACCTGACCCCTGACTCTGCTGATTCTGAAAGTGATGAAGCTAATGAAGAGCCACCAGCTGATGAAGAGGTTGCAGAGGAGGAGGAAGAAGCTGAAACTGAAGCCGCAGAAGAGGAAGCAGAAGCTGAAACTGACGAAGAAGCTGATGATGAGGAAGAAGCAGAGGAAGAAGAGGAGGAAGAAAGCAAGGCAGATGTTTCTAAACCTGTTAAGGAGAAGAAGTATTTATACATAAAAGGGCGCAAGATACCGTTGAATATTGTAATTATTGTAATCGGAGTCTTCATTACGCTCCTCGTATCTGTGCCGTTATACTTTTGGATAATATCAGACAGCGCGATTGTCAACATAAGTGAGCGAAGTGTTGATGATAGTGATGATGCCGACGATGGTGATACCCCAGAAGAGACCGCGAGCTATAAAAAACAGTATTTTTATGATATTGACCTCTTTAAAGTACCTATAAAAAATGATCTGTTTCAGTCCACAGGGAACCCACATTTTCAGATCCAGATGAGTTTTGAGGTTGAGAGTGAGGATATTCTCACAGAGCTTGAGGGGAAGGTGCCGATTTTAAGAGACGTGATTATGAGCTTGATATCTGGTAGGAAGATATCAGAGGTCAACTCTACTTTAGGGAAGTTAAAGCTAAAAAATGATATAAGGAAGCATGTCAACGCTTTCTTAGAAGAAGGTGGTGTGTTAGAAGTTTATTTCACTGATTTCAGGTATACTCTGTAAGTCTCTTAATTTACGAGGTGTTTTTTTAGCGCGGAGATAAAACGCGCATTTTCTTCTTGAGTTCCGACTGTCACTCTTATGTAATTATCCAAGCCGTAATTCTTCATCGAACGGATGATGACCCCTTCTCGCAACAGTTTATCATAAAGCTTTTGACCTGGGCATTTTACATCAACCAGTATGAAATTGGTAAAGGTTTCCACGTAGCTCAACCCGAGTTCATCGAAATTCTTATACAGGTACGTGGCGCCGTCACTGTTGAGCGTCACCGAATTAAGGAGGTGCTCATCATCATCTAGCGCGGCAAGAGCTGCCACCTGCGCGACAGAATTGACATTAAAAGGCGCACGCACTTTGTTGAGATATCCTATGATCTCCTTGTTGGCGATACCATACCCGAGTCGCAACCCCGCGAGTCCGTACGCTTTTGAGAAAGTCCGCATGACCAGCAGGTTGTAATCGTTCATCAGTTTTTTCGCGTCAATTTTTTTCGCGGTAGGGACATACTCAATATACGCCTCATCGAGTGCGACTATGATGTTGTCGCTTATCCCGGACATGAACTCCTCGAGCTCCTTCTGACCGAACATAGTACCGGTCGGGTTGTTAGGATTTGAGAGGAAGATAAGCCTTGTTTTGTCAGTTATAGCGTTTTTTATCGCTTTCAGATCATAGCCGAACCGATCTGTTAGCGGCACCTCGGTGTATTGCGCACCGACGATGTTCGACACGATCTTGTATATTACAAAAGTCTTTTCAGACGAAATGACCTCATCACCGGGCTGGACAAAAGTGCGCAGAGCGAACTCGATTATCTCACTCGAACCATTACCGATAATATAATTTTCCATAGAGAGACCAAGCTTCTCAGTCAGTTTCTCCTTTAGATAATAGCAGTTTCCATCGGGGTATCTGTTGACGTTAGAAATCATAGCTTTGACTGCTTCTATCGCTTTTTTTGATGGTCCGAGCGGGTTTTCATTTGAGGCTATTTTGATAGAGTCAGTTATCCCGAGCTCGCGCTCAAGCTCCTTTATCGGTTTTCCCGGAGGGTAGGGCACGATCTTCTTTATGTTTTCGGGTACAAATTTTATCATGCTTCCTCCTGTTTTAATGAAATAAGTCAAGCAATAACTCACAATATTCCTTCAAATTGCGCGAAACTTTCTCCATTGCTAATTTATTGATTGCGGCATCATGCCGCCTCCTGTTGGTTAACTGCTAAGTGAGTTTATT
>JAJRXV010000228.1 GCA_024276115.1 Deltaproteobacteria bacterium | reverse complement strand
ATTGTCGGTGACGACCTTAACGACGTTCGGGTCGAATAAAGCGTCCACCGAGTCGAGGCGTGTTTTAAGCGACCCCATCCCTACTTGCGCACCAGCTAAAAACGGCGCGAGCCCTGTGTTTATCATAGCTTCTTTGAGGAACGGCTCATCGCACTGAACGTTGACGATGATATCCGCGGCGATCTCGCGGCAGACGTGCGCGACCCTGTCACTGCCGCTAGTCAGCTCGACCGGAGTGAGTACCGCCTCACCACCAAAATCGTGGACGGCGTTTATCACCCGCTCATCGTCGGCGGCGATGATAACCTTGTCAATTGACTTGAATTTTGCGATATTTTCGTAGGTGTGCCTGATAAGGGGTTTTCCGCCTATATCAACGAGCGGCTTGTTTTCAAGGCGCGTTGATTTGAGTCTCGCTGGTATAACACATACGATTTTAGGCTTGTCACTGACCATTCATCACGCTGTAATAATTCATAAGGATTGTTATTTTTCTACTATATCAAAATCAATATTTATGTCAAGAAGTGGTTTGTTTTTTTCCGCTAAAAACTCCACGCTGAGTTTTTATTGATGTTGGGCTAAGCGAATAAAAAAAATGGGGCGCCAAAAAAAAGAAGCGCCCCCATGTATTATTATAATAAATCAGCAGGGCTAAAACAGCTCCGCCACAAAACCGACTACTCTGTCCAGTAGAGTTTGAGCGCCGTCACTACTGTATGACGCGGTAGCTATATAACAACCGATATCGCCACCAAACACCTCATCATCATCTGACGCATCATCTGACACATCATCTGACGCATCATCTGACGCATCATCTGACGTATCGTCTGACGTATCGTCTGTATCGTCTGACGTATCGTCTGTATCGTCTGTAGCACCTGTATCACCGCCTATTGTATAAGAGTAGGTCGCGGCTGACTCGTAATCGGTGTTAGCCGCTATCAGCACTATGTCGGAGTATGTAGATCCAAAATCCGTGAGTAAAACCGCTTTGCCCGATGTGATGCTTTTTTCGACACATATCAAGCTTGTGCCATTAAGTTTTACCGCGACCGGAGAGAAGGTGCTGCCGGTGAAGGTAAGCGTTTTTTGGCTGTTATAGGTGATTTTGGTGTACTCCGTTGCGTAGCCGTCAACAACGCCAGAGCCGCTATTTGAGCCGTCGCCGGGCTTAATAAATGATATGTTTGATACCTTAGGAGTGGTTTCATAATCCGTCAGGTTCAACGTGTCGTAGCGATACGCGAAGTCATTTGTTCCGGTATCAGCGTTGTCAAGCAGGTTCGCGACTGCCCAGTTTTGGAATATTTCATTAGTCGAGATTATGTAGCCCATGTTTTTTATTACTGTATCGATACCGGTAAAGCCGTTACCGGATTCGCTGACAATTTTTTTGACAGTAAACGAGCCGCCAAAGTGTTCATATATATATAACGCGTAGAGATACGCCACACCGTAGTTGGCCTCTTGATCGCCCCAGGTTGTCAGCGAGTCAGAGGGGTCAGCCAAAAAGTTTGATATATAACCTTTGGTAGATGAGTTATCGCCAAGGAACAGGTATTCAGCCAACATAGAGTTGCCTTCATTCAGCCATGTCTCCTCATCGGGGTCATTGCTGTAGTGGATCATGTGCTGAAACTCGTGCGACAATGTTCCGAAGAGGTCATTCCCGATACCGGCGTCGTCTTTCTCTGTATGGTCTGTATTTGGTTTGTAAGAGGTATCCGAGCCGTACTCTAGGGTAGGGTAGGTGTCTATGTAGAACATTTTTCTTTCATTTGTGGGTGTCGAGCCAGCCTCTTGGGTGGTCAGCAGGTCAACCGAATAAAAATACCCCATAGTCCCTGTCACTTGGTACGATGCGCCGTTTTTGACTATCATAGCGTAATCGTTGCTGATATCTAACAGCAATATTGTGAGTCTGGCGTCTCCGTCTGGTCCGGCTGTTTTTTCTTCACCAAAGTTCGAGCGGACAACCTCATAAATATTCTGACTATTTGAACTGTTGTAGAACTTGCTCGCGATAGCGTCAATATCGGTCTGAGTGATATACCCCTCCCCAGAATTACTGTCGTATAACACTTTGTTGCCCGCGGAGTCTGCTATCTGCACATAAACATACGCGTTAGCGCTGACACTCATCAGTTTCGCGCTGATTGTTTCCTCTGTATCAGTCGCGAAGTTATGAGTATAAAAACTCTCAACATCACCTACCTGTTTCGCGATCCTTACACCATTTTTATTTAAGTAGCCTTTTTTTATCAGCTCATCTTTGGTGAGAATTCCCGTAGGGTTCTTCCTTAACAGCTCGACCTTCTTTTTGTAAAAGCCTGGCGTGCCACACGTGCGTTTTTGGCTATTCTCCGCCGAATACCCCAGTACCGGCAAAGCTAAGATAAAGCAGATAATCAATTTAATAAGTAGTACGGTTTTCTTTTTTAACATGTATTTCTCCTTGTTTTTGGGCATTTTGTCCTTAATAAATTTTCACTTCTCCGGGCGGCTCTCTTAGGTTTCGTTTTGACTTCCCTCTCCTTCGCGAGGAGGTAGTTTTTTTCTTCGGTTCTTTTTTTAATCTGAATTCCACGCGCCTGTTCTCTGCCCGTCCTTCGGGGGTGTCATTTGTCGCGATCGGTTTTGTATCGGCATACCCGACGGCCAGTAGCCGTTTCGGTTTTACGTCTAACTCCTCCATAAAGTACCTTATTACAGATATCGCGCGTGCGGAAGAGAGTTCCCAGTTTGACGGGAAGAGAGATGATTTTATTGGAATATTATCAGTATGACCTTCAACGACGAGAGTAAAACCTTTATACTTATCAAGCTGTTTTTTAAACTCGTCAAGCAGCACAAAAACGCTTTCATTTATTTTTGTCCGCCCCGGCGCGAAAAGCGCCTGCCCCTTTATTGTGATTTTCAGGCCATCTTTTTCGAGCTTCATCATCGATGAGCCTTTAAGCCCGAGTTTGTTTATCAGCTTCCTTATGTCGCGCAACATCTTATTGTTTTCTTTTTCGAGTTTGATGATCTCAGGGCGACTGCTGACCGACTCTGACTTCTCCTTCTCAAACGTACCCCGGGATTCTTTGCTCACCCCGAAAGCGTCCTTAACAGAGCCTTTCATCTCGTTGAACATCTGCTCGTCAGTGTTGGCGAAAGAGAGCAACAAGACAAAAAACGTCAAGAGCAGGGTGACGAGGTCGGCGAAGGTCACCATCCACGCGGGCGCGCCCTCTTCACACTCTTCTGGTTCTTCTTGATACTTAGCCATTATCTCACTCTCTCAGACTACTTGTTTTCCGTATCCTTCCCCACTTTACGCTCAAGTGGAGGGAGGTACGTCTCAAGCTTCTCCTGGACGATCTTAGGGTTGTCCCCGGCGACAAGCGATAAAACGCCATCCATGATTATTTTCATCACCAAAGACTCCTCGTCAGACCGAATAGTAAGCTTCTCGGCAATCGGGGAGAACACGAGGTTAGCCAGCACCGCGCCATAGAAGGTCGTAAGGAGCGCGACCGCCATCGCCGGACCAATACTGGCCGGATCGTCGAGCGTCTGCAACATCTGCACTAGCCCGATAAGCGTACCGATCATACCGAAAGCGGGTCCAAAAGTCGCGAACGCTTTCATCAACTTAGAGCCGGTCTTGTGCCGTTGTTTCATGTACGCGATATCAATGCTCATCAACGTTTCGATAACATCAGGATCGACGCCATCGACGATGTAGCGTATACCCTTAGCGAGGAAACCGTTATCTATCACCTCATTTTCTAGTGACAGTGTACCGTTTTTCCTCGCCTTCAGGGTGAGGTCGGTAATCGTCTCGATGATCTCAGGCGGAGTGAGCGGTTTTGTGGTAAACGCGTTCATGATGATCTTAAACGATCCGAGCACCATGCTCATCGGGTTCATGACAAATATCGCGGCGATCATACCGCCGACGACGACGACGAGCGAAGGGATGTTGATAAAAATGCTAAAGTCACCACCTAAAACGATAGCGCCATAAATAAGAATCATTCCAGAGATAAAACCGATTATTGTTGCGATATCCATAAAACACCTATGTTAACAAAAATTTCAGATCCGCTTCTACTACGTTGTTATTTTTTCAAACGCGTTTTAGAGGTAAGCGGGATCGTGATTTTAAACACATTTTTTTCTTTATTATCCGAATCAAGAACAAGCTCGCAGTTCAGCCGCCGAAGCAGTATTTTCGCGATCAGAAACTCTATCTCGGTACTAAACATAAAATTACCATTTCTATCTTTTATGTCAACAAAGTCCTCAAAAACAACACTCTCATAATCACCACCTATCCTCTTCGCGTTGTTTGAAATAGTCACTTCCATGACCTTGCGGGTGGAAAACATCTTTATTTCCATAGTCATCTTGCCGGTTTGCCGGCTGGTAAATTTCAGCATCGACAGAAAAACGTAATCGATCGCTTTGAAAAGCATAGTCTTGTCAGAAGTCACTTTCGGCATATCAGTAGTCAATTTACCTTCGAACTTTACAGCGTTTTTCAGGGCGATCTTTTCATAAGACCTTAGCTTCGCGTTTATCACCGGTCCAAAGTCAAACTCATCAAGCAGTAGGTTGACCCGCCCCTGCTCAAGCTTCTTCAAAAATATCATCTTTGACGCGTACCCGTTTATCTTGCTCGAAGTCGCGACAGACTCCTGCAACACCCCTATCGGAACGTCTTTCAGCATCTCGGCGGAGGTCAATATATCCCCGACCGGGTTTCTTAAGTTGTGCATTACCATTTTGTGTAGCAGGTCACTCATTTTTTCAGAGTAGCTGGCGGAAAGCGCGACCTCTGGCGCGACCCTCTCTATGTTTTTCGCCTCTTCGAGCTTCGCCTCGAACTCTTTTTTGATAGAATGAATGACGTATCCGATGGAGAACATAAGCAGGAACACAAAAATCAGCAACACCGAAATATTACGCCGCATGAGTTGGAACTTCCGGGAAGCTGGCACCGCGACACTGATCGCCCCGATAATATCCCCGATCTCGTAGCCCTCTTTTTCGTGCCTGGTTATGTCCATCTGCCCGGCCGGTTTGCCGTGACACCCTTCGCACTGCTTGACCATCTGAAGCGGCATGAGATACCTGAATACCTTGTGCCCACCAATAGAACCGTTTTTGTAGTACTCTGTCCGACCCTTTTCATTCTTAAAGAGCTCTAGCGCTTTCAGCTCAAAATTATCGGCGGAGTTGTTTTCGTTTCTCGGTGTGGCGCTGACGAGCCTGACGAGCACATCCGCTCTACCACGCATATCCTCGGCTATATCCCTGACAGCTACATCAGCGTGAATGTTTTTAAATTCAATCGCGCCGGAGGCATCTTTGTTGATCTCGTCCTGATTGCGGTCGAAGTAGTTTCTGATCGACTTGACCTGATTGGCAACGAGCTTCGCCTCGCTCAAGAGGTTCTCCTCAAGCGACCATTGGTAGGCGTACGAACCCCATACAAAAAATAGCAGGATCAGTGAAAATACAACAATGTATACAGCGTTACTGCCTTTTTGAGAAAAAAGACCTTTCATCCCCACCCCGTACAGGAAATTGATTTACAACATAACTTGCAACATTACAATGATACAACAGAATATACCTGATTTCAAGTGTTTTGACCATCAGCGTCAAATAAATACTGCCCGATACGCTCTAGCGTCTCCTCTTTACCCCTCTTTGTGTGGGAGGAGAAGAGGATAAACAGCTTGTCGTCATAATCTTCCCCGAGGCTGTTCTTCAGCTTCTGTTTCTGCTTAAATATATCATTGTTCGATATCTTGTCGGTCTTGGTCAGCACCAGGATTATCGGGATGTCATACGCGTTGAGGAATTCTATCAGCGTCCAGTCATCCGCCTGCAACAGCCGGCGGATATCGAGTATCAGCACAACAGCTTTCAGGTTCGGGCTCCCCTGGAGGTAATCCTCTAGCATCTGCCCCCAGCCCTTTTTCTGCTCCTTTGATACTTTCGCGTAACCATATCCCGGCAAGTCTACAAAAAAATAGCTACCGTTGATGGTAAAGTAGTTGATCATTTGTGTCCGCCCCGGTGTGGAGCTGGTCTTCGCCAGACGTTTCCGGTTTATTATAGTGTTTATGAGCGACGACTTACCGACGTTTGACTTACCAGCGAAAGCTATTTCGGGCAGTCCTTCTTCTGGGTAGTCCTTCGGTTTTATAGCGCCCTTAAAAAACTCTGTTTGTTTTATCTTCATTTTTTCACCATTATGCTGTTTATTTGCTCTCGAATTTATGCTCTTTTGGGGCTATGCGAATCTCGGATTCGTCGCAAGCTCCTTAATCCGACCTACCAGCGTCGAATCAAGGCAAAAAAAAGGAGGCGCGAAAACGCCTCCTAATTTTATAAATAAAGTGAGATAAAATACTTGGTTAAGCTTTACGGTATAACGAGAAATCGCGCGATCGCTATTTTCTCTTAAACCTTACAGCTGTAGCCGATACATTAGAAGTTACTTTTGAGTAAAGCATAAAGCAGACATTAGTGTATTTTGTGTCAAACACAATACTAACGAGTCCTTCAGCCTCACCTTTGTATTTCTTGTTCGCTTCTCGCATAAGTTCCCCGTAACCGTTACTGCCGAACGCGAATAACCCGAGGATATTCGTGCTCGATGTGCTAACCGAAACAGGTCCGAGTATCTCAATATCTTCACCCTTAAACGTAAAGTTCGTTACAGAGCTTTGCATACTTGGGTATTCGACCGAACTGATAAGCATCCCGGGCATTACGCCTGAGGGGGGAACACTCCTAGGTCCACACCCGACGAACAGCGCAAGCATAAAGGCAACAACAAGTACTAGCTTTAACTTTTTCATATTATCCTCTTTAAGTTTACTTTACTGACTCGCCTTTGGCGGAACAGCCCAGAAATCAAATCTCATGTCAGATGAGGTGTCGCCTTCTACAGCGTCAAATACAGAGCTGATCGCGAAACATACGCAAATCTTGCCAACGATACACTCGCCCCATGGGAAGCTTCCGTTAGTGTAGTTGCTGTTGTACCACTCACCGGCGCCAGGAATAGCGCAAGAGAGAAGAGCAGCCGCAGCCGCGTTTTTCCCCGCGTTAGCGTTTGTTGGAGCTGTGATCTGAAGTACGAATACTAATGCTAAAATAATAGCAACAACTGAAGTAATTTTTTTCATTGTTTTCACCTCCTTTATCATTTTATTATTTGTATACCATCAGGTAACTTATAATCAAATATACTATCCGAAATGCCGTCGTTTATCTTCAACTCATTCAGGATCATTGTGCTTTTAACCACGCTACCGCTATCAGCCTCATCTGGTAGAGTCAGCTCGATTTTTTGCGGCAACATTATACCGTCGCTAAACCTCTTAAAATCATTGCCGGTAGTCGTATAGACCGGCTTTCCATCCTCATACACAACATGTTTCAACAGAGCGCCGCTCTTGACTTCTGTCCATATCTGATAGTCTGGCGACTTGCTCTCCAGAAAATCCGCGTCATAATCGCCAAGCGTTACGCGCTTGATCTTCACATTGCCTTTAGGGATATACCCGAGGTTTATCCCCAATATCGCGACCCTCTTGAAAGCGCTGGTATAAAGAGCCGTTTTCTCACTATCGTTCATGCCGGTCAAGCTGATCACCCGCGCTTTTTTCACCTCGGGGATGTACTCTATCAACTCGTCACGGTTAAGCACCAAAAAACGCTTATGCGGTTCAATGTAGTCAACCCTGAACATATCAGGTTTTTTGTAATAATAGCGCCACTTTTCAACAAGGCGCGTTTCCCCCCTAGAAGATTTCCTGCTCACATCGGCAGTCATCGTCTCAATCTGAGCGAACTTATCGTTGACCCCGGCGATGATCTCTTCAAATGTTTTGTCAGCGCAATACGCGCTACTGCTGACGACCGCGGCGACAAAAACTAAAAAGAGTATATACTTATAAATTCGTTTTGTCATAAATAAACGACTACCTTTAAAACAAGGTTTATTCGATTTGCTCAGAGCCTTATCCTAGTTTCCCGGTTACGACCTCGGGAATGACGCTGGTGTCCCTCCGGGTGCGCGAAAAACGTCATCCCCGAGGGCTTGTATCGGGGATCCAGACTTCAAACATCCCATTAAACTTAAAACAAAGCTTATTCGCTTTGCTCAGAAGAGTGTTTATTCTAAAATAGATAATAAATAGTGACTTGTCAATTTATTTTTTACATTTTTTTTTCATTACGTGGGTAATACGCAGGATGACTCGGCCACTACCACTTTGTTTCTGCCTGTCTCCTTCGCTTCATACAGCGCTTCATCCGCTCGTTTTATCAGCTCCGCGGCTGACTTTATGTTTGGCGCCGGGAAGGTCGCGACACCGATGCTTATTGTGATCTTCAAGGGAAGAGGGTCAGACACAGAGTCCTTGAACTCTTTCTGTTCAACGTGCTCCCGCAAGCGTTCGGCGACAATCAGAGAGCCCCCGGGGTCAGAATGCGGGAGTATCACAATAAACTCCTCGCCACCATACCGCCCCGGCATGTCGTTTTTCCGCTTCGTCTCGCGCAGAATATCCCCTAGCCCGCTCAATACCTCGTCACCCATCTGGTGCCCGTACGTATCGTTAACATTCTTAAAATGGTCAATATCGACCATCAGCAATGAAAGGTAGTTGCCGTATCTGTTTGCCCGCTCAAACTCAGCGTCAAGCATTTCCATGAGGTTGCGTCGGTTATGGATTTTTGTCAAGACATCGGTGCTGCTTAGTTTTTTCAGGAGCGCGTTCGATTTTTTCAGCTCATCTTGCAACCTTTTCAGCTTCAGTTGCACCTGCACGCGGGCGACAAGCTCACCGGCGTCAAACGGTTTGGTGACATAATCAGACGCGCCGCGGTTTAAGCCCTCTATTTTTTTCTCAGGGCTCTGCTCGCCGGTCAGCATAATGACAGGAAGATCGGTATACTCAGGTTTCGCCTTCATCATGGTCAGGAATTTGAAGCCGTCTATCGAGGGCATGATAACATCACAAAGTATGATGTCAACATCGTTGTTGATGAGCAGTTTAAACCCTTCGATACCGTTGTTCGCCTCTAAGATAACGTCAAAAAAAGATGTCATCGCGAATATCTTTTTTACCTCGTCCCGAATCGGCTTTGAATCGTCTATGACAAGTAGTACAGACATATTACCCCGCTTATTGATACTTCCGTAAAATTATTTTTATCCCTTCAACGCTTTCGCCATATTTCACAAAAACAGCGCTTCCACGCGCGCCCTCATACAGACTGTAAAGCTCACCGGTGGTAGGTTTTCCGCGCACTGAAGCTTTTGCCCCTACATAATAACGACCGCTCGCGGGGAAATACATCGTAAACCTGCCGTCAGCCTCAGTCGCGGTAGAGAAAAAATCAGGCTCCCGGTTCAACTCGTCATTTTTGTACGCGAAGGCGTAAACGCCTGGCATCGGAGCGCCGGACTCATCTACTATCAAGCCGCTGAGTGACGTGCCGGTTCGCTCCTGCCCTGACCTCGACTGTATCATCTGACCGAAAAGTTTTTTCAGCTTCAGATTGACTTTCGTGGTATGGTCTTCAATCACCACCACCGGCTCGTATATATTGTCAGAATAATAATCGCCTTTTCTCAGCGGACCACGCCTCTGACTTCGCTTCCTCTTCTCTTTCCGCTTCCTCGCGACGATATAATACTTCCCTGACGGAACATCTATAAAATAGTTTCCCGACGCGTCAGTCGCGTCCATAAAGTCAGCCGGCCCCCTAAAATTCTTCTTCTTGCTCCGGTAAAGGTACACCTCGGCGTCAGCCATCGGCGCGGCGTCATAACTCACCTGCCCTTTGATACCGACCTCACCCTTTTCGTAAGAATAAAATGTCGCTTTTTTTGGGTGGCACGACACGCAGATCAAAAGAGCGAGGATCATTACAATAATGTTAGTCTTCATTAAATTCCAAATACAAATACTTTTTTTTCGCCCCGTTCAATATGTTCTAGTCCTGGGTTCCCGATTACTACCTCGGGAATGACGTGGCGCATCCTCGGGAATGACAAATAAAGCTCTTTCCTTAAAAACAGTATACGACATCACCACAGAATATCGTAAGTCGGGCTTTCAGCCGACTCCCCGAACCTACCGCCTTCTAGGCGGGTAGTGGTTCAGTTGAAACACTATTAAAAAAATATACAAAAAAAAAGTGTGTTTTGCAATAAAATAAAAATAAGATTTACAATTTATTGTTCCCCGTACGTAGATTCAGCGGGAAACGGTTTTCTTTGTTAGGACTAAGGTGTTGATATCTAGCTGTTTTTTTTGCGTGTAGCGGTAGTTGGGAATGTTGCTATGTTAATAATTCTAATGTTAACTTTTCGGCTTTATAAACAACTGATATAATGTTAAAGACTCCTGCGCGACTCAAAAACCGTCGTCCTGAATAAGAGGCGCGCCTCTTATTTCAGGATCTGCTAATCCTAATAAATCCAGGTAGATCCCGAAACTAGTTCGGGACGACGGCAGTAGTTTTTATACATAAAGGGCATGTTGCCCAATACAATTTAGGGGGATTTCCCCCTACACTCCCGAGCATCTAGATGCTGGTCGTACCCCCTTTTTACAGGTACTTACAGCGATGGCTTTTTCGAAAACAGGGAGAATTCTCTATTTGGCAACACTCCCATAAAAGCAGGTCGTGCAGTAGTCTTTGTTATTATTAAATAAGGTGAGTAAAACTAAAAAAAATCATATCCTTTTTGTTCGGGGTGGCGGCAAAAAACTACCAGTGGAAGTTTTCCTTTCGCTCTAAGAAAATGAAAAGCTACGAAAAAGCGCGAACTAAGCCGCTTTTCTTTTTTTGTTTATCCGATAATACTCATATCCAAAATACGGCCCGAGGATGATTATTTTCCAGATGATCCCGGAGTTGAAGAGCAGGTCAAATATATCGACGATATCCAAAAGAACCAGCAGATATCCGATAGCGACAACGCTGACCGGTATCATCACGTTGCGCGCGATGATGAAAAACCCACCGATACCGATTAGCCAGCCCCCGAAGATGAAGAGTCCACCGAGCTTTGGCAGGAGTGAGAGCGCGATAATAGCAAGCCCGACAGACGCGAGGAAGAGTCCGGTAACGCTAGACATCCACTTTGCCGCTCTGCTGGTGATTTTTTCTTTGTTATGCGATTTGAACCGTTTTTTCGCTTTTTTCAGGTTTTCGGCGGAGTCGGCAACGATCTCCCTAAACCAGATGATAAGCCAGAGTTCATATTTTTTATTATTTTGACTCAAGCGGTTCCCTTCGTAAAAAAAAGAGGCGAAATGTGTTTGAAATAGCCATTCACACTACGCCTCATATTATGATCAAGCATAAAAAATCAGGTCTAATGCCCGATTTTTATGATCGGTGGTACAAACACTTTAATTTTTCCCGAAGCGTCGCTTGTTTTTTGCATCTTATCAATAGAGATGATCTGATAATAAAATGCCTTACCCACATCCTTTGTCTGGTCAACCTCGCGATCTACAAAAATATTCTTCTTAACTGAATCGATTATTTTGTATGGGCCATCTTCTGACACAGCCTTGTAGAGAACATATTCAAGGGCGCCGGGTACTTTTTCCCAGATCAGGCGCAGAGGATATTTTTCATCCCTTTGGCTTATGTCGTGAAGGAATCCGTATTTTATCTCTCGCGGCGGTCGCAGAAAAATCAAATTCAATACGCCTTCCGCTGACTTAGCCCCTTCCAGTCCGGCTTTGTCCACAGCTGAGACAACATATTTATACTCACCCTCTTCTTTTGGCTTTTGGAGCTCATACGGAGAAGTCGCGTCATCGCTTATCAACTTGCCATCTGCGTATAACTTATATTTTTCCGCGCCCGGAACAGGCATCCATATAATAACGACATTCTCCTCGACAATCATTGGGAAGGTCGGGACAAACTTAGGCGCTGCCGGTCCACTTGCGCAAAACGCGATCGTAGCAGTAAAAACAATCGCTACTACAATTATCAGCTTTAACACTCTTTTATAAATCATCAATATCTCCCATTCTTATTTATCGATAAAATCTGTAAGGGTCTTTCGCCTTGAAGGGTGGCGAAGTTTCCTTAGCGCTTTTGCTTCTATCTGCCTGATACGCTCTCTTGTTACCTGAAAATCTTGACCGACCTCCTCAAGAGTATGGTCGCACTTCTCACCAATTCCGAAGCGCATCCGCAACACCTTCTCCTCTCTCGGGGTGAGTGTTGAAAGAACAGTATCGGTCTGGTCAGAGAGGTTAAGGTTAAGCACCGCGTCAACCGGCGACACAACCCGCTTATCCTCAATAAAGTCACCGAGGAAGCTGTCTTCCTCCTCCCCGATCGGAGTCTCTAGGGAGATCGGTTCTTTCGCTATCTTCAGCACTTTTCTTACTTTATCAAGAGGCAGGTTCATTTTTTCAGCTATTTCCTCAGGAGACGGTTCATGCCCAAGCTCCTGCACGAGCGCGCGCGACGCTCTTACGAGCTTGTTGATCGTTTCTATCATGTGTACCGGAATACGGATAGTCCGCGCCTGGTCAGCGATAGATCTCGTGATTGCCTGCCTGATCCACCATGTCGCGTACGTGCTGAACTTATAACCACGCTGGTACTCAAATTTATCGACCGCCTTCATCAGACCTATGTTACCCTCCTGAATCAGGTCTAGGAGCTGCAACCCTCGGTTGGTGTATTTTTTGGCGATACTCACAACCAGCCTGAGGTTTGCCTCGACAAGCTCACTCTTCGCGAACTTGGCTCTCGTCTCACCCTCACGCATAGAGCTGTAAATGCAAAGCAGTTCGTCTCTGCTCATTTCAGAAAACGCTTCCTCTTTTTTAAGTTTTTTGCAGATCAGCTTATATTCTTTAAACGCGTTTTTAACGCCTTTTTTGTCGACTCTGGCGCTTTCTATCAGGTCGGTCTTCTCGGTAGCCGAGAGGGAGGAGCTGTTGTCAAGCCGCTCAAAGTCGGACAGCTCGAGTCCGGTACGGCGTGCCAGCGACTTCAGGTCTCTATCTATCGAGATTATCTTTTCAGCGATTTTTTTCAGCTTTGCCGCGAAAAGATAAAGGTACTTGTCCCGGAGGTTGATTGCTTTAAAGCTTTCGAGCTTTATCTTTTTATTTTTTAACAACTCCTCCTCAAGCTTCTCTTTTGTCGCTTTTTTTAACCTTTTGTTTTTCAGGCGGCTCAGAATATCAGTGTTTTCGTTGAATTTCTCACTTATCACTTCAAGCTTCCCTAGCACATGGTTTAAGTAAAAATCCTCATCCTCTACAATCGTCTCTTCTTCGTCAAATTCTTTAAGGATAGAACGGATCTTCACTCTATTGTCCGCCAGCCTCTCACCGATAGCGAGTATATCCCGGATAATGACCGGTGACGCGAGGATGCTCTTCATCACCTGCTCCTGCCCCTTTTCGATCCGCTTTGCTATCGCGACTTCCCCTTCACGGCTCAAAAGCGATACCGCTCCCATTTCCCGCAGGTACATCCGCACAGGATCGTTCGTCCTGCCGATCTTAGAGTGAGAAGTAACTATCGCGGCAGCCTTCTCCTTAGGCACAACAACAACCTTTGGGGTTGTAAATGTATCTTCATTTCCTTTTGTGTCAACGATCTCTATGTCGAGATCATTCAATAGCGTTATCATGCTCTCTAATTTTTCAGTAGTCACAAAATCGTCAGGGAGACCGTCATTTACTTCATCGTAAGTGAGAAACCCCTTAGACTTGCCAAGCGATATTAAACTCTTCATCCCTTTGAGTTCTTCTTTTTTGTGCATATTAGCAACTCCTTAATTTGATTTACCGTTTAATTTTGATTCTTGTCGCGCCTAATGAGGCAAGGACGTTCTTCTCCGCCAATATATCCACATCATAAGATGAGCGGCGCGCCTGCTTTATGTGCCGCAGTATTCCGCTTCTGAGCCGTCCGGTACCTTTACCGTGGATTATTGTCACCTCACTCAGGTTGTACAGATACGCGTCGTCCAAAAACTTGTCTATCAGCGGCAACGCCTCATCGACTGTATGTCCGATCACGTTGATCTCATGCTTCGCGTCACCAGAGCTCTCAACTAACACCGGGCTCTTTCTGACACTTACATCCGCCACACTCCTCTCAAGCTCGCTGACCGGTATGTCGATCCGAACGCTCCCGAGGTTAACAACCGCTGTTTGCTCTTTCATGTTTACCTTCAGGACAACACCTTTTTTATTCAGGTTCCTCACAAAAACTGTATCACCCACGTTAAGTTCTTCGCTACCTTTGCCACCCCTTCTGGGGATTTTGAATTTCTTAGCGATACTTTTCTTTAGCGTTGTGATCTCATCGTAAGCCTGAATATCGTTGATGCTCGCGCCCTTATGCTTCTTTATGATGCTCTTGAGACTCTTCTTCGTCTCATAAAAAAGATCGCTTACCTCTTTCTCCTTGCTCTTTATCAACAGATCCCTCTGCTCGCGCAGTTTATCTATCGCCTTAGCCCTGCGTTCTTTTAACCGCTCGGCTTCTCCTTTTACTCTCTTAAGCTCCTCTTTCTGTTTCACAAGCTCTGCCTTCTCTAGTGACAGCTCCCTCAACAGCTCTGACAACTTCAGCTCATCCCCGCTCAAATACTCGTTGGCACGCTTGATTATCTTCGCGTTAATACCAATCTGTCGCGCCAAGTTTATAGCGTTACTCTGACCGATCTGATTGTAGATCAACTTATACTCAGGCATTAGAGTCGCGTCATTAAAAGCGACGCTGACATTCTCCACCGCACTGTTAACATAAGCATAGTGCTTGATTTTGTCAAGGTGCGTCGTCGTAACAAAATAACACCCCGTCTCGATCAAGTGATCCAGCACCGCCGAAAAAAGCGCCGAGCCCTCTGTCGGGTTTGTACCCGTACCGAGTTCATCTAGCAACACCAGCGTTGTCGCGTCCGTCCTCTCGATTATATCGTTGATATTCGCGAGGTGCGACGAAAACGTCCCCATACTTTTTCTTATATCCTGCTCATCACCGATATCGGCGAATACCTGCTTGAAGAAAACTAGACTGCTACCCTCAGCCGCGCTTATGTGCATACCGGATTTCGCCATCAGCGTTAGCAGTCCAAGCGTCTTTAGGGACGCGGTCTTACCGCCTGAGTTCGATCCCGAGACGACCATACCGCGCCGGTCAGGCTCAAACCTAATATTTATCGGGATGACACGTTTCACCCCGGTCGCTTTATTATTTAAAAAATCAAAGAGCAAAAGCGGGTGTCGCGCGCTCTTCAGGTCAATCTGCCCGCAACCGCCCCAACCTGCTGTTCTTTCGGTCAGGGTCGCTTCGCTACAACTAATCGCTTCACTCATCCGCGCCTTCGCGTAGAGAAAATCAAACTCCGCCAGCGCGTTAACACTTTCGAAAAGATTATCACAATCCGCCCGAACCCCGGCGGTTATATCACGGAGTACTTTCCGCTCCTCTTCTAGCACCTGCCTGTTGAGCGTGTTCACTTTGTTGTTCTGCTCGACCACCTTGAGCGGTTCTACGTAGCATGACGCGCCGCTCTGTGAATCCCCATGGATGATGCCGTCAAAGCGCTCGTTATAGTTATGCTTCGCGATCAGAACGTAGCGGTTGTTCCGCACAGTTATCACTTTCTCCTGGATAACCGGCGCGTTTTCGTCGTCCCGCATCACATGGTTAAGCGACTCGATTATCTCCTCACGCTTAGAGCGGCTCTGGAGCCGTGTCCTACGGAGCTCTGGGCTCGCGCTGTCGAGGATCTCACAGTTGTCGCCGATAGTCCTGCTTATCTTACGTTCAAGCATTTCGTTCGGGTGCAATCGGTCAGTAAACTCGATCAGCCCCGGGTACTCATCACTCTCAAGACGCTCGAGGAATTTTTTCAGCCTCCTAGTGGTAGCGAGATTCTCCTTTATATCAAGGATCGTCTGGATATCGAGAGTACTGTTTTCGACCCTCGCTAGCGCGAGCGCGCCTCGAATATCCTCAACCCTCCCAAAAGGGATGTTGTCGCTGTCGCTCTTTAAGCGTTTCAGTTGAGAAACCCGGTTAGACTCCCTCACCGCTTTGTCAAAGTCGTCATAAGGGCGCAGGTTTTCGCAGAGACTCGCGCCAGAGTCACTCTGGGCAAATCCCTTCAATATCTCTGTAACCTGAAAATATCCCAACTCTTTTAAAGTCTTTATATTCAATTTACTCGACTATATATCCGATTTTTATTATTAATCCGGCAATTAAAAATGTATAGTGTTTCCCGAACGCTTCCACAACGTCATCACCGAGTGCGTGAGGCTAGCCTCTCTATCGGGATCCAAACTCCAAACATCCCATTAAACTTATTTTTTTTCGCTTTTGCTCAATACATTCTCGTCCTGGGTTCCCGATTAATACCTCGGGAATGACAGGGTGTAACCTCGGGAATGCCGTTGGCGGCACTCGGGAGTGGCATAACGGATGCCGCTAAATGTAAAGCCAAAAAGTTTTTTTTAGGGTCCCGGCTAAAGCCGCCTTCTAAGAAGGCGGTCGTTTATTAGTTGTTTCGGCTGTAGCGCCTGAAACCAGAACAGCTGACGACATCTAAATCAGTGCCGCCTTTTTTGATCAAGTGATCCAGGATAATGTTGATACCTAAGTTGTCACTTGAAATATGTCCGGCGATAACAACATTTATGTGATGTTTCTCCGCCTGCTTGAGGTGATCCTCAGTAAAGTGCATAGCGATGATAGTACCAACGCCAGCCGCTGAGAGCTTCGCGAACGCGTCCTTGCTACCCTCTGTGCCGCCGGTCATCTCGACCATAACCCTGCCGGCTCTATTGTCCGGGCTGCCGGCTACTATCTTAGGGCCTGTGCCTACCGCTCTGGCGATTTTGTACTCTTCTATCTTCTGCAACTCCGCGACAACATCACTGAGTGTCGTGCAGTTCTCCTTGTCAAATATCGTTTGTAAAAAGTCGGTCACGCAGTTGTCCGCCGGTGTGTGGATACACATAAACGGTATACCGAGCAGCTTTGCCGCGTCCTGAGTTTTAAAATGGTTCGCCGGCATTATCCGCTTTTCCACCTGCTTGATACGCGGTCCGATAAGCCCTTCGGCGACATTGATCGGTACTCCAAACTTATGAAGTACATCCGCCTGAAGGCGCATCACCTCATGGAAATTCGGGTAGCCCGCGCCGGACGGGTGGTGCGAGATAACGAGATCTATCTTATCACCCTTCTGGTTGAGCCTGTCAGCGAGCATCAGCTCAGATGTGTCTATATCGATACCGAACATAATTTTTTTTATGTTTTCTTTTCCGGTACCGAAGAGTATTCTTGTATCAGCAAAAGGATTCCAGAGCCTGTCAGCGTCATAGAACGTCTTTTCATCCTTTTTTAATTTCTTATGAGCGTCCTCTTCCTTCTTGAGGACTCTATTTATTTCAGTCTTATCGCGTGGATCCGCGGAAATTCCCTTTTCGATCGCCAGTTTATATAACTTTTCTAGTTTCAAGTAAAACTCCTTTCATACTTAAGGGGTAGGTTACGAATTAAATTGTGTTGAATAATCGGTTTATTATCTGTAATTTTAATCAATTACAAGACCTATAGATTAAAATAGGGGGAGCTAAAACGCTCCCCCTAAAGGGTCATTAATTTATGTCAATAATTCTCTGACTATAATGTTTACATCTTTTCCTTGAGCCCTTCCAGAGACCAAAGGCATAACGGCTTTCATTACATTACCTATATCTTTCATACTTGAGGCGCCGATTTTTTGAATGGCTTCACCAATCAGAGCTTTCAACTCTTCAGGTAAAAGCTGTGGCGGTAAAAACTCCCGCAAAATTTCTATCTCAGACGCTTCCTTTAAAGCTAGCTCTTTTCTGCCACCATCATTGAACATCTTGATTGAATCATTGCCCTGTTTAATTCTTGTAGAAATAAGGCTGATGATTTCAGATTCTTCAAGCTCTCTTTTGGAATCGATTTCCTTGTTTTTGATCGAGGATCTCACCATTCTGATCGTCGATAGCCTCAATTTATCTTTGCTTTTCACGGCGCGGATCATTTCACTTTCGAGCTTCTTTTTTAGTTCACCCATTAGTAGTTCCTTCTCATCCGCTTTAATGCTCGCTTACGTGCCGCAATAGCTTTTCTTTTTTTCTTAACACTAGGTTTTTCGTAATGTTCTCTCTTACGTATTTCAGAGAGGATACCTGCCTTTTCGCATTGCTTCTTAAATCTCTTCAGGGCGTTCTCGAAGGACTCTGTGTCCTTGACTCTTACGCCTGGCATATTATTAATTCGCCTCCCCTCTTCATCAGCATTTTT
>JAJRXV010000227.1 GCA_024276115.1 Deltaproteobacteria bacterium | reverse complement strand
GGGTAGCCTGTGTGATCTCTGTGTTGAAAGGCTAAAGGGGGAAATATGGGTGAAGGTAGAATTATTCAGGTAATCGGACCTGTTATCGATGTAGAGTTCAGCCCCGGAGAGATACCGGCGATTTACAACGCTTTGAAAATAACAAATCCTTCTATCAGCGATGAAGAGGGTAATCTTGTCGTAGAAGTCGCTCAACACCTCGGTGGCGGCGTAGTGAGATGTATCGCTATGGATACTACAGACGGTCTGGTGAGAGGAATGATAGTGACTGACACAAAGGCTGGCATTTCAGTCCCGGTCGGTAGAGCTACTCTCGGACGTATCATGAATGTTGTCGGTGATCCGGTCGATGAGGCTGGTCCGATAGAGACAGACCTCAGGATGCCGATCCACAGGGACCCACCGGTTCTTGAAGAGCAGAGTGTTGAAGCTGAAGCTTTTGAGACCGGTATCAAGGTCGTCGATCTGCTCGCTCCGTATTTGAGGGGTGGTAAGATCGGACTCTTCGGTGGCGCCGGTGTTGGTAAGACTGTCCTCATCATGGAGCTTATACATAACATCGCTATTGAGCATGGTGGCTTCTCTGTTTTCGCCGGTGTTGGTGAGCGTACCAGAGAGGGTAACGATTTGTGGATGGAGATGAAGGAATCGAAAGTCCTCGATAAAGCCGCGCTGATCTACGGTCAGATGAATGAGCCTCCTGGAGCGAGAGCACGGGTTGGGCTGACGGCGCTTACAGTTTCTGAGTACTTTAGGGATGAAGAAGGGCAGGACGTTCTGCTCTTTATTGATAATATATTTAGATTTACACAGGCAGGTAGTGAGGTGTCCGCGCTTCTCGGACGTATACCATCCGCCGTTGGTTATCAGCCTACGCTGGCGACTGACATGGGTGAGTTGCAGGAGAGGATCACGACAACTACAAAGGGTTCCATCACATCGGTTCAGGCGATTTACGTACCAGCCGATGACTTGACTGACCCCGCGCCGGCTACAACATTCGCGCACCTTGACGCGACGACAGTTCTTTCGCGGCAGATCGCCGAACTCGGTATTTACCCCGCGGTCGATCCGCTTGACTCTACTTCACGCATCCTGACACCAGAAATCGTCGGTGATGTGCATTACGGAGTCGCGAGGGAAGTCCAGAAGATTCTCCAGAAGTACAAAGATCTTCAGGATATCATTGCGATCCTCGGTATGGACGAGCTTTCTGACGAGGACAAGCTGGTTGTATCAAGAGCGCGTAAGGTACAGCGATTCTTGTCACAGCCATTCTTTGTCGCTGAGGACTTCACCGGCACACCGGGTACGTACGTAAAACTCGCGGATACGATCAAAGGGTTCCAGGAGATTATCGCCGGTAATCATGACGATATCCCGGAGCAGGCTTTCTACATGGTCGGTACTATCGAAGAGGTTATTGAACGAGCTGAGCAGTTCAGAGCATAAAGCGGAGACAATATGAGCGAAGAACAAAAAAAAATTCATCTGCAAATAGTCACTCCTTATAAGCTTATGGTGGACAAGCGGGTTGACGAAGTAAGATTGCCGGCTACTGAAGGGGAGATAGGTGTGTTGTATGGTCATTCACCTCTCATCACGTCGCTTCAGGCTGGGGCCGTCGGATACAAACTCGGTAAGGGCGAAGAAGATATACTCTGCGTTAGCTGGGGTTTTGCCGAGATCCTTAACGATAAGGTCACTATTCTTGTCGAGACCGCTGAGATTGCTAATGAAATAGATATTGAAAGAGCGCGAAAAGCTAAAGATCTCGCAGAGAAAAAACTGAAAGGCGATATCGGTACCGGGCACGAATATGTCGATACCAACATGTCTATCAAGAAGCATCTGGCGCGGATAAACGTCGGGAACAGAGGACCTAAGTAGTTCCTACTAAAACTGTTTTGGTCTGATTGAAAATATTAAACATGGGGTGAGCTGATGCTTGCCCCTTTTTTTTTGAAAAGACGTTACGCGCCTTTCCACCACGCTGTCTCTTATGGGACTGTTGCCAAATAGACAGTTCCCCCTGTTTTCGAAAAAGTCGTCGCTGTAAGTACCCGTAAAAAGAGGGTGCGACCAGCATCTAGATGCTCGGGAGTTTAGGGGGAATCCCCCCTAAATTGTATTGGGCAACATGCCCCTTATATGACTCACATCGTTATTAACCCGGCAATCAAATACATAGCTTTCTCGCCACGTCATTCCCGAAGTAGTAATCGGGAAACCAGGACTAAACTCTGAGCAAAGCGAATAAACTTTGCTTTAGTTTAATGGGATGTTTGAGGTCTGGATCCCCATAGGAGACTAGTCTCACGCGCTCGGGGATG
>JAJRXV010000226.1 GCA_024276115.1 Deltaproteobacteria bacterium | reverse complement strand
TTTTATTTTTTTGGCTTCATAATTCACCAGCTTTCATGAGTATTTGACAACTTTCTGGTGATTATAGCACATATAAATACAGAATAATAGTAAATAATTCAATGTGTTATGAGTTTTTCAGGGACGACTATGTAGTGACTTTTATAAGTAGACAACACTTCCGCATCCACTTTAGCTTCGCATTCTTTACATTCTACCAGCATCTTTACCTTCCTGTTATTACACACAATGCCATTTGTGTGAGACTTACACACCCCGCCCCCGCCCTTCGGGCACCCCTCTCGAGAGGGGAATTGTAAACACACTACGCTACAAGCGGTGTCTCCCCGAGGAGGGGTATCAATACTTCAGCCCGACTTTTTGGCGGACCTTATCGAGCGTTGGTGTGGCGAACTCTCTCGCCTTCTCTGCGCCCTCATTGAGGAGTTCGTGGACGTAATCCAAGTTGTTCGCGAGATCCTCGCGTTTTTTCTTAAACGGCGCGAAGTAGTCTGAGATCATCGCGAGCAGTTCCTTTTTCGCTGTTCCGTACCCGAGTCCACCGGCGCGGTACCTGTCAGCGAGGTCTTGAGCCTGTTCAGCGGTCGCGAAGAGCTTATAGAGCTGATACGGCACGCTGCTGTCGGGGTCTTTTTTGTCCTCAACCCCCGCTGAATCGGTGACGACGCTCATCACTTTCTTCTTCAGCGCTTTGTCAGCGCAAAAAATCTCGATCGTGTTGTTGTACGACTTTGACATCTTCTGCCCGTCAACACCCGGGATTAGCGCTATATCATCATTTATCTGCGGTTTTGGCATAACGAAAGTCTCACCGTAAGTGTGGTTGAAGCGCGTCGCTATATCGCGCGCTACCTCTACGTGCTGTTTCTGATCCTTACCGACCGGTATTACTTCGGATTGGAAGAGCAGAATGTCAGCGGTCATGAGTACAGGATAGGCGAAAAGCCCATGCACCGGCGAGAGCCCCTTCGCGATTTTATCTTTGTACGAAGTGCAACGCTCAAGTAGCCCCATGCTCGTTACGTTCGACAGAATCCACGTAAGCTCAGTTACTTCGGGGACATCTGACTGCACCCAGAACACTGATTTTTTTGGGTCGAGCCCGAGCGCGAGGAAATCGAGCGCGACATTGATGATATCCTCACGCAGGCGATCACCGTCAGAAACGCTCGTGAGCGCGTGATAGCTGGCGATAAAGCAGAAAAGCTCGCTCTGCTCCTGATATTTTATCATCTGCTTCATCATACCGAAATAGTTACCGATGTGAAGTGAACCAGAGGGTTGTATACCTGAAAGTACTCTTTTTTTGGACATAATATTCTCCTGAGTAAAGTTTGGGGAGATGTTAACACGCGATGGAATTCTTGTCAAGATGGGCAATCTCTCCCAAGTTTTTGTTTTTTTACAGTCAATGTCTAGTTTAAGGGGACTGTTGCCAAACATACAATTCTCCCTGTTTTCGAAAAAGTCGTCGCTGTAAGTACCCGTCAAAAGGTGGTGCGACCAGTATCGCGATGCTCGGGAGTGTAGGGGGAATCTCCCCTAAATTGTATTGGGCAACATGCCCATCCTTGAGCCGGTCGAAAATCTCGCGCCAGCTTATTTCACTTTCACTGTCGGTCAGCAACAAATCTAGCACACGCCGCCTGCCGGAATCGTCCACTCCGGCGACGATCAAAACGCCCTGACTGACGACCATGTTGTTCACACGAACCTTCTCGTAGCGCGCATCCACGATGAGGTACGGGTAGGACTCAGTCAGCCTTCTCGAACGCCAGACCTTGAGCTCCGCATCGAGCTTTTTCGACAGGTTCGAGACCGTCTGCGCCGAAACCGTCCCGAGCCTGAGGAACCATCAGTTCAAGCGTCCCAACCCTGGTTTTTAAAAGCCGCGGTCTGTAACCGCTGCGATAGTCCGTCCGCTCCGAATTCCGCTCGTACGCCGCCGCTCCAAGGTATTCGGCCTCAGACCGTGTCGCATCCCGCCCGCCCCAAGCTATAATTTTCATCACTACTGTCCGGTTAAAACCCTAACAACTTTAGTTGCTTACAGGTGGCTGCTCCCGAAACGTTGTATCCGTTTTGTTCAACCACCTGAAATAATGATGTTTTTTTCAAAAAGCGTCACGCTTATAATCTGTAGAATTGTGTAGAGGCTTTTCGTCAAAAACGCCCTCTTTTTTATAATCGCCACAAGCAGGTAGACTGAAACCGCGATCCCGATCTGTGTTTTTACCGTATTTTCCGATGTCCCGAAGAACGCCTTAATCCTGAGATGCTGCTTGATCCACTTAAAAAACAGCTCAATCTGCCAGCGGCTCTTATGGATTTGGGCGATCGAATGCGCCGGAAGCGTCATCTGGTTCGTGAGATAACTGTAATGTTTTTGCTTCTCGGCATCGTAGTATTTCACCCGCCGAAGCTTGTCTGGATACGCTTCCCTGTTGTCAACACCGAAATCGTCATCTTTGTAGAGGTCGCGGGCGGTGTTGATGAGGGTTTGCGCGAAGTCTGCATAGATGCGCCAGTCGCGCGTTTCATTCGCTTCTACCTGAAGTTTTTCTTCGGATATAAAAGTCGGTTACAATTGATCGTGTTTTTTGCTACCAGTTCTTATATTGAATATAGGGACAGCCATAATCGAAGCACTGTCCCTATATCCCTCTATATTTCTTTTTTGCCGAGAAACGTTGCTATCTGTTGCGATCAAGAGAGGTCGAACCGGTCAAGGTTCATTACCTTGTTCCACACCGCTACAAAGTCGTGCACGAACTTCTCTTCAGAGTCCTCACACCCGTAGACTTCTGCAATGGCTCTAAGCTGGGAGTTCGAACCGAAGATGAGGTCGACACGTGTGCCGGTCCACTTGAGTTCGTCAGTTGCGCGATCAAAACCCTGAAACAAGTCGCTATCTTCCGAGGTTGCCTTCCATGTTGTGCTCATGTCGAGCAGGTTCACGAAGAAGTCGTTGGTGAGCGTCTCTGGCCGCTTGGTGAAGACACCATGCTCGAATTGTTTGAAGTTGGTATTCAAGGCGCGCATACCGCCAATGAGAACCGTCATTTCAGGTGCGGTCAGTGTCAGCAGTTGCGCACGATCAACCAGCAGTTCCTCTGCTGATACAGCGTATTTGTTTTTTTGGTAGTTACAGAATCCGTCTGCAACCGGTTCGAGTACAGCGAATGACACCACGTCGGTTTGCTCCTGCGACGCATCCGTGCGTCCCGGCGTGAAGGGAACGGTCACATCGTGATCGGCATTCTTCGCAGCTTGTTCGACACCTGCGCATCCGCCCAGAACAATCAAGTCGGCTAACGAAACCCTCTTCCCGCCTGACTGCGCGCTATTAAACTCCTTTTGGATTCCCTCAAGGGTATTAAGCACAGTCGCAAGTTGTTCCGGCTGGTTGACTTCCCAGTCCTTTTGCGGTGCAAGACGAATGCGCGCTCCATTTGCGCCGCCGCGCTTGTCAGAACCACGGAATGTGGATGCAGACGCCCATGCGGTCGAGGCCAGTTCTGAGACAGACAGCCCCGAAGCAAGTACCTTGCCCTTGAGATCTGAAATGTCCTTAGCGTTGATCAGCTCATGATCGACAGCGGGTAGCGGGTCTTGCCAGACCAGATCCTCTGTCGGGACTTCTGCGCCGAGATAGCGTGAGCGGGGTCCCATGTCGCGGTGAGTCAGCTTGAACCATGCCCGGGCAAATGCGTCTGCGAACTCATCTGGATTATCATGGAACCGCTTCGCAATCTTCTTGTATTGCGGATCCATTCTCAGAGACAGGTCTGCTGTGGTCATGATAGTCGTAACCCGCTTCGACGGGTCGTGAGCGCCAGGCGCAAGATCATTCTCCTCTGGATCGACCGGAACCCACTGCCATGCGCCGGCAGGGCTTTTCACTAAATTCCAATCATAGTCGAATAGCATATTGAAATAATCCATATCCCACTGGGTTGGTTTCGGTGTCCACGCGCCCTCGATGCCGCTACTAATTGTATCGCCTCCTTTTCCGCTTTTAAAGCTACTCTTCCAGCCGAAACCCTGCTCTTCTATGGTGGAAGCTTCTGGTTCAGGGCCGACCAGAGCCGCATCTCCGGCGCCATGGCACTTGCCGAAGGTGTGCCCGCCGGCAATGAGTGCAACGGTCTCTTCGTCGCTCATGCCCATTCGCGCGAATGTTTGTCGAATATCACGACCGGAAGCGACCGCGTCTGGTTCGCCGTTTGGACCTTCTGGATTCACGTAGATGAGACCCATCTGCACTGCCGCAAGCGGGTTTTCGAGGTTCCGATTATCTGAGTAGCGCTGGTCGTAGAGCCATTTGTCCTCGCTGCCCCAGTAGATATCTTCTTCGGGCTCCCATATGTCTTCGCGTCCACCGCCAAAACCAAAAGTTTTGAGCCCCATCGATTCGAGGGCAGAGTTACCGGCCAAGATCATCAGATCAGCCCATGAAATTTTTCTGCCATATTTTTGCTTGATTGGCCAAAGCAGGCGGCGAGCTTTGTCAAGGTTTACATTATCCGGCCAGCTGTTGAGGGGCGCGAGACGCTGGGAACCAGCCCCAGCACCGCCGCGACCGTCACCAATGCGGTATGTGCCGGCACTGTGCCATGCCATACGGATGAATAGCCCACCGTAGTGCCCGTAATCAGCCGGCCACCAATCCTTAGAGTCAGTCATCAACGCATGAAGATCCTTATTAAGGGCATCCATGTCGAGCTTTAAGAATTCCTCAGCGTAGTTGAACGCCTCACCCATAGGATTACAGATATGAGAGTGCTGATGAAGAATTTTAAGGTTCAACTGGTTTGGCCACCAATCCTGATTTGAAGCGCCACCACCAGCAATAGTTTTTTTCGCTTTTCCTGTTACCGGGCACTTGCTGTCGTTAGTCATATTTTACCTCCTTAATTTTGTTATAATTATATTGTTACATAAAATTTTACTTTTACCAGTATCTTTTATCAATCGACCAAAGTCTTAATACTACCTAGTAATGATTACTAAGTACGACCCAAAAAAAATCAAGTCTTAGAATTTTGACATTTATCACATATACCCTTAAGCACTACCTTCTTATCAGTGACTTTAAACATCTTGCTGATCTTTTCAGGGATATCAATAAGATCAAAGGATTTCTCATAGAAATCGATGATCCTGGCGCACTGAACACATCTAAAATGATGATGTGGTGAAAGGTCTGGGTCATATCTTCGCGGATCCCCATAACCCTCCACTATATCAAGTATACCTAATCTAGAAAATGAAATAAGTGTCCTGTTTACCGTATCAAATGAAATATTCGGTAGCTTAATCCTCACTTTTTCATATATCGCGTTAGCGGTGGGATGCGCTTTTGACCTGAAGGCCTCTTCATATATCACAGTCCTCTGCGGTGTTATCTTCAGCCCATGTTCTTCACACTTAGCCTTAAACCGCGCCATCATATTTTCTTTTGGCCGACGTATTGACATATCACTACTATATAGGAATGATTACTATTTATCAAGCATAAATTTCAAGTGGCATTATGATTGAGTGGAAGCGCCTTTAGCAATTGCGGGGACATGTACCCACTATCTGAGTAGGTAGATTAAGCGGCGCGAATCTGACATTTTCTACAATACAATTATAAATCTGAGTGTCGGTTTTTTTATACAGCCTAACGAGAAATCCGAGTAAATATAACTTCCCGAATCTGTGAGAGACTTACGGTTTGTAAAAACGGGTGGTTTTATCCGACCATTTGATGCCTTGACACAACTCGAAATACCGTCATTTGGCTAAGTACTTATTATAAAAGGATATCTGTAACCGGACGAGTTTCGGACTTAGTCCGAACGTACAGAGAGACAGAGAGGATTAAAGAGAACTCGGAGAGAATAAAGCTTCCTTTTTGAGTAATAAAGTCCGCATCTAAAAAATACTTACGACGCTATAACCCTTTAATTACTTAGGAAAAAAAGAAACCCGCCTGAGCGCAGATGCTGCCGCAGAGACGGGTTTTTATTGTAAATTTGGTGGAGGGAGTGCAGAGTTTAGACCAACCCTCTCTAAAATAAAATGCCCTATAAAACACTATGTATATCAACTAGTTATAAGTTACACAACCACGTTCATAAAAAAAATAGAAAGGAAGCTTTTTTTAGGTCAATTTCCGTGAAGCGACTTAACATATTGTTATGACGGCTTATTTGTTCCTTGTCGCAAGTTGTGTCGTAAGTTTACTTTTCGATACTGTTTTTGACATGTTTTTCACAGTTTATATATTTCACATCAAAGAACTAAAAATTCTCTAAAATATCATTTACATATTGAATCCCAAAAACTTTTCTATGTATTGATACTTCAGAGTGAATAATTCCTAGTAAAGAATAGTGTAATAGAGCGCATAGGTATTCTTTTTCAGTTAATTCTGGAGATAAGTCCTTAAGTGTTTTTCTTATACCACGAATAAATTTAATACTTTTCTTAATATTTTTGTTTATACCGCTATTGATATATTTTGTGGAGAAAATGTATCCTTTTTTATTAAGTTTCATGAAGTGCTTTAAATTCCTACTTTTTCCCCAGTCATAATAGCTTGGAGTGCCTGCCTCAAACACTCTAAAAATGATGTCTCTTTCTAACTTTGCAATATCCTTTACAATATGCCCTTGATCCATTTCAGAGAAGTCAATAATGACTACCTCGTTTTTTTTATTTATTAGAATATTTCTCGAATTAAAGTCGCCATGAATATTCCTAGTATCTATACTTGAGGTAAATTTTTGCAAATTATCGCATGATTTACTGGAGGCGGCGCAGAGGTTAAGGACACACTCTCTGATGTAAAATGCCCTATAAAATACTATGTATATCAATCAGTTACAGCTTCAAGAGCCACGTTTATATAAAAAGCAGCGGGGAAGCTTTTTTTAGGTCAATTTCCGTGAAGCGACTTAATGTGTTGTTATTACTCCGCATTTATGCAATGTCGCAAATTAACACTTTTTTAAACTCATTTCATCGCAAAGACCCATGCCTCGAACATTTCATTTAGCGAGTCTTTTATTAGAATATTTTGTTGCATTTTCTTTTGTAATAATTTATTAATACAGGCAAATTCTTATTTAGGAGAACCGTGTGGCTGATATAATACATGTAAGTAAGTTCGGCGCGTATAAGGACATCAAAACGCTGAGAGCCGAGCTTAAGAAGAATCCGAAATCGGCGGAGCTTCATTTTCAATTAGGGGAGGAGCTTTTGAGAACGCACACCCCCGCTAACCAGAAGAAAGGTATCTCTCACCTGGAGAAGGCGATCAAGCTGAACCCTGAATATGCCGAAGCGTATCAACTCCTGGCGCATAAAATCATGACCGACAGCCCAAAAAAGGGCGCGCGCCTGTCTAAAAAGGCGGCAGAGTTTTACAAAGCCGCAGGGGAGGATAAAAGAGCGGAGGCGATACTCGAAGAGGCCGCCATGCACTATGTTTACTCCGCATGGGACAAGGTAAATGACAGTAACACAACAAACGCGTTAAAAGAGGCCGAGCGGGCGTTGAAGATATATCCTGACTGCATAGACGCGCTGAATGTTTATGGGGCGGTATATATAC
>JAJRXV010000225.1 GCA_024276115.1 Deltaproteobacteria bacterium | reverse complement strand
CATTACTCTTTTTTTTACTCCTCATTTTGGAGCCTACCATATCACCCTCTGGCTCTTCCATTACAGCGGATGCTGGTGAATAAGCCTTCTGGAACATTAGCTTCTCATTCATCACTCCGCCGGTCACTCCGCTAAAATAAAAATTAAACGACGTGTGGGTCTGCACCAGCGAGCCTCTAAGCCCGTAGAAAAACTGTTGTATATTCACACTCCGCTCGCTCATCAGCGCGAAGATAGACTCATCGACAAGCGCGAAAGATATCTCCGCCGACACCGGATTACCTTTATGATCCGTGGTCTTCACCGTAAAGGACGCACTCTCCCCGGGCTGATACGTCTCCTTGTCCGGGGTGATTTCAACAGTGAGGAACTTATCCTCCGGTAGGATGATGAGCGTCGCCCGCTGGTTCAAGAAATTGTTACTGTTAACGATGGAAACGACCACCGTCACGTCAGGCGTGTAGCTCCCCTTCATCTCGATCGGTATCACGATGCTGTTACCGGTGAGTTTGACGACCTTGTACTCATGGAGGCTCCTCTGCTCGATCGTTACGAGCGCATAGCTGTCAGCGTACTGCGTCGTCACCATCAGGTTCGCCGTGTCGCCGGGCGCGTACATATCTTTGTCCGGGGTGATCTCGATACCCTTCGCGGAGTTGTCGTAGTAGTTCCACGTGTAGCTGTAAACGTACACGTAGCGGGTGTATTTTATCTCCGTCCCGCGCGAGTCAACAGCGGTGAAGAGCATCTGATAGTTCCCCTCTTTGTCGGGCTTGAAGTCAAACGCCGCCTTACCGTCAGACGATGTTTCTATCTGCTTTTTGAGGTATAGCGATTCGTTCTTCTTTTTATCCTCCCAATATTTCCTTTTTATCTCTACGTTGACCAGCGTTGATACCGCTTGACTGTTATAGTCCATCGTCGTGAGCTTGACGAAGACATCCTCCCCGACTTTGTAAGAGTACTTGTTCGGGCGGGCGTTTATCATAAACTCGCCCTTCGTCACCATGACAGTCGTCTCGCCCTCTACTACCCTGCGGCTCTTGTCCGTTACCTTCGCGACTATGGTGTATGTCGCGTCATAATTGACTTTTTTACTGTCAAACTCGAACGAGATGTTACCGTCGGCGTTAGTTTTCGCCTTGCCGCTCGTCACAAGGTTGCCGCGACCATAGCCGTAATAGTAGCTCGGACGTTTGGAGCTCATGTACCATGAATAGCGACCCTCAAGCCACCACGGATAATAGTACTGGCGTTCGTACACCTCCCAGACGACATCCGCGTCAGGGACGTTCTGCCCAAAATAATACTTTGTGTTCACGTTGACCTTAACTTTATCACCGACGATGTATGTTGATTTTTCCGGCGTCACCGTCACAAAGTACTCGGGCTTTTTGTACTCCTCGACACTGAAATAACCATAGTACGTGCGGCTATTATGCGTGATGTATATAGTATATTGTCCGAGTGGCGGCTCATCCGGGATATCGTACTCACCGGCGAACGTACCGAACTCGGTGAGGTTCGCGTCGAACTTCTTCACTTCCTTCCATCGCGCGTCCATTATCCTTATGCTGACCTTGCCGCTCGTCGGGAGCGCGTACTCCTCACCAGATATGTCACGAAGGATCGCCTTGAACCGCACCTTCTGCGATGGACGGTAGATCGGGCGGTCTGTGTAGAAATATAACATCCCCTGATTGTAAGGCATGTAGAAATACGCGTTGCTGACGGTGATGTCGTTACCTGAAATACCAACGATGATCGAGTTGTTGTACCTTTGAAGATTAAGCGGCGCGGCGAATAGACCGTCTGCGTCAGTCTCGCCCTTTATCACCTTCTTCCCGGTCGGGATTATCACCTTCGCGCCCTTTACCGGCTTACCGCTCTCACGGTTAGTTATCCAGACGACCGATTTCTTCTGATCACTCTTAACGACGAGTATATTGTTTGTGACGACTATTACTGTACGTGTCACCAGATACTCAGATTTTGCCTCGAATATATAGAGCCCGGCATCCTGCATGGTGAACTCGATATTTTCATAAGAATATCTCAATTTATTCTTTATTTTATGCTCAAAATCCTTGACAAGTTCCTTTTTTATACCAGGAATATTAAGAATATTCCGCAGGTTGGCGGCATTCTCTTCGATAGATTTATTAGTGACCTTATACAGACTGATGTCGAGTTTATCGATATTTTCCGCACTGACATTCACCATAGCTTTTTGCTTCGGTTTGTATGTTCCCTGTGTGCTGCTGTAGAGCCTCATCCCGAACAGAATCGCAAGCGCTTGCCTCGCCTCGGCGCGGAGTGACTCCGGTACGTCGTTGCGTTTGATGACGCTCTTTAGGTACGCCTTACCGAGCCACTTTTTACCGAACCTGTTATAATAATAGGTGATCATCTGGATAGATAAGCGTGCCTGCGCGGAGCTTGGGTACTTTTCTACCAGCTCTTTGCAGATATCGACCGCGTCGCCTTTTGAGTCACCGGTATATAGGCTTTGCGCTTTTCTGTATAGCTCCGCGGCGGCTTTGCTCTCCTCTTGCCCCGCGAACGCCAGCGATGAGGCGAGTAGCAGTAGCGTTAGCGCTAATACGATTATGTTCCTGAAATGTGTTTGCATGGGTGATACCTCCAAGTGATTTCTTTATACCAACTCGTCGCCTTGTTACTCATCTGAACAAAAATTGGTATTAACTATATGACATTCGCCGCGCAGAAAAGTTCCTAAATAATTCTACAATATTTTTAACAGGCGCGCCTGTTTTTTCTCTTATATTTCTTATATTATTTTTGGTTCTGATCCGCGCATCTTTACATTTCCCCTAATCAGTGGTATGTTGAGGCAAAATTGGAGAGGCTTACATGTATACAAAAAAAAGTGGCGCTACCTTAACAGCCGGCGTTGACATCGGGTCCCGTACCTCAAAAGCAGTTATAATAAATGAGAATAATCAGATACTCGGCGATAGTATCGTTGATACAGATGTTATCCCCGCGCGGGGAGGTTTGAGAGCGATCGAGATGGCGATCACAAGCGCACGCCTCGAGAGGTCGCAGATAAAATGTATCGTGGCTACCGGATACGGCAGAGTGAAGGCGGATTTCGCGAACAAGACGGTAACGGAGATAAGCTGTCACGCGCAAGGGGTGCATACGCTCGACAACACGATACGTACTATCATCGATATCGGTGGGCAGGACAGCAAGGTTATCAAAGTAGACGAAGCTGGTCGTGTCATTGATTTTGTGATGAACGATCGTTGCGCCGCCGGTACGGGTAAATTCTTAGAGGTTGTCGCGAAGGCGCTTGGGTCAGACCTTGATGAATTTTCGAGGCTATATTTCACATCCAGCAAGCCTTGCGCGATTAGTAGCATGTGTACAGTATTCGCCGAAAGTGAAGTGATATCACTGCTGGCAGAAGGCAACCCGAAGGAAAATATAATCGCCGGGCTACATAAAGCGGTCGCGAACAGGGTCGCTCACATGGCTATGCGTATCGGTATCGCTGAAAAGGTCGGTTTCACCGGTGGGGTCGCCAAAAATGACGGTATGGCGAATGCGTTAGAGCTCGAAATAAACGCGAAGTTCCGCGAACTCAAGTACGATCCACAGATGATAGGCGCGCTCGGCGCTGCTATCATCGCTCAGGGGCATAAAGATATTATTGATTAGTGTAAACAAGTTACTATTTTAGTTGCCAGACATCATTGCATGCGTAGCCTCTAAAATGCAGTGACGGTGTGTGTCTTGAAAAACATGACAATATTTATAGCTTAATAATCCTTCTGGTAGCCCTTTTCATTGGCTGAAAAAGTTTTCCCACTACCGAGCGCATGAGTTGCTGTTACGTTAAATGCCGTAGTCGTAGCGCCGAAGATGCTCCAATTTACCCCAGTAACAGAAGGCGCGTTGATATTTTCATCTACGAGAGTCAGGTCAGACGGAATACTCGTGAATTTTTTCTGGTTATGATTGGTCGCGTAATGAGTTTGCGCGGTGACTACATTTTTTAGTAGTATTACTACGTGCTTATCATAGGCTCTTTCTCTGTATGCCATGAAGCTTGGTACTGCGATTGCCGCGAGAATCCCGATAATCGCAACTACTATCATCAACTCTATCAGAGTGAAACCTTTTTCTTTCGCACAATTCATGGCATATCCCTTCTTTAAAAACAGTTGATAAAACAAAGCGGACACCTGAGTGCCCAAGTGTCCGCTTGAAAGTTACGCTAAAACTACACTGTTACGGATTGATTACGTTTGTTTGAGTAATTGTATAAGTAATACCACCACCTAATACGTGAGTACCAGTAGCTGTGTATGTTGTTGTGCCAGCAGCTGTAACGCCCCACTCAACACCGTCAGTAGCGTTAGATGTAGGAAGGTTCTCTTCCTCTGCCTGAAGCTCAGTAGCTGTTGTTGTGAATGTTTTTCTAGCTGGTGTGTTGTAAGCGATGTCCGCGTTACCAATAAGTGACATAACTGCTACAGCATCTTTATCGTAAGCTTTTTGTCGATATGACATGAAGCTAGGAACTGCGATTGCCGCCAAGATACCAATAATCGCAACAACGATCATTAATTCAATAAGTGTAAAACCTTTTTCGTTATTTCTTAACATTTTCTTTTCCTCCTAAGTTTTTTTTAAATCCCTTTTGTGTTAATAATGGTTAATTCTATTTATTCTTCTTATGTAGGTTGTGTTTCTCTGGCGTCATCCCCTTTCATTTATGTTATCGTTATGTTTGATTTCTATTGTTTATTAAATGCAACACGCGTGCCAAAGAACGCAAAATAATTTATTATTTTTTTTCATCAAAATATCAGACACTTAAAGGTAGAGTAGAAAAAGACGTGGGAAAGCCGAGTACAATCACAACCTCCCCAATGACAATCAACGTCAGTAGAGTGACAAAAAACGTCATATTTTAGAGAAAAGGAGAGGAGCTGTTAAACAATACTGCTAAAATATAACTGCTTAATTTTATTTACTATTTTGACACGATATTGAAAATCATCAATAATATTAACCGCTACCACTCCCCTGATGGCGCTGGTGATAAATACCTCGTCTGCGTCAAGTAGCTCCTCTTCGCGTATTCTCCTCTCAGAGACTGGCATACCACCTTGTCGCAGAAGTTTTATAAGATAACCCCGGGTTACTCCTGGCAAGATACCAGAGTCTAGCGCGGGTGTGGAGATCGCGCCATTTTTTATGATAAACACGTTGCTCGTCGCTCCTTCAGCGAGGTAGCCGTCACTGTTGAAAAAAAGGCATTCATTGGCGTTAGATTCTATCGCCTGGCGCATTCCGAGGATAGACCAAAGGAAGTTGAGCGATTTTATTCCACAAATAGGGTTTGTACCGCATTTTGGCACCTCAGATATGACACAACTGATACCATTCTCCCTCGCGCTGATGATACTCTCAGGCAGAGCGACCGCTATGACAAAAAGCGTCGGCTCAAAAGAAGGGTGATACATCTTACCTGAATGCTTACCCCGCGTGACGGTAATCCTGAGGTATGCGTCAACTCCGGTCAGCGCGTTCTTCGCGACTAACTCGGTCAGCATATTATAGACAGTACTCTTTGAGTGCGGCATCGAGATACCTATCTTCAACATGCCATCGAAAAGCCTCGTGATATGCTCATCAAAGAGGAATGGTACACCCTTCGGAGCGAATATCGTGTCAAACACGCCATCACCGTACATAAAGCCGCGATCGAACGGGCTTACCCGCGCGTCCTCGCTTTTGATGATATCACCATTTAATATACAGTATTCAGTTCGCATACTCTCTCCATGTTTTATCTATTATGCTTATTTATACTGCTATATACTTAATACCACGTTGAGCCATCGCGTGTCAATGATGAGTAGCGAGCGGAGCAAAAACAGCTGTATAATCCACCAATATCATTGACTTATTGTGAAAGTCTGGTATCATAATGATATGGATCATAACTTATTTGAAAGAGGCGCTACCGAGTACTACAAAAAAAACGCCCCATTAGCCGACAGAGTGCGCCCTGAGGGTACTAAGGAGTTTTTCGGGCAGGATGATATCCTCGGAGAGGGGAAGTTTCTGCGTAGCGCGATAGATTCTGGTAACATTCCGTCTGTTATCTTATGGGGACCACCCGGCACAGGTAAGACCACTCTCGCTAATATTATCGCAAAGAAGTGCGACAAGGAGTTCGTTTCGTTCAGCGCTGTCACCGCGGGGAAGAAGGACGTAAAGGAAGTAATCGCCCGTGCGAAGGAGCTTATCAAGCAGCAGGATCGGCAAACGCTACTCTTTGTCGATGAGATACACCGGTTTAATAAGCTTCAGCAGGACGCTTTTTTGCATAGCGTCGAGGATGGGACGCTGACTCTCATAGGCGCTACTACCGAAAACCCGTCATTTGAGATAAATTCCGCACTGTTATCCCGGTGCCAGGTAGTAGTTTTCAAGAGCCTGACAACCAGCGCCCTAAAAAAAATCGTTCAAAACGCGCTCGGCTCTAAAAAAGGGCTTGATGATTTCGGCTTGACAATAGACGATGAGGCGTTAGACTTCATTAGTACGCTCGCTTATGGTGACGCGCGCGCCGCGTTGAACGTCCTTGAGCTTGCGGCTCTTAAGGCGAAAGCTGACAAAGCTGACACTATCGACATCAAAACCGTCGAGGCTTCGACCAACAAGCGGAACCTGCTTTACGATAGGGCTGGTGAGGAGCATTACAACATCATATCGGCGCTTCATAAGTCGCTCAGAGGGAGTGATGTGGACGCTTCATTATATTGGCTGGCGCGTATGCTCGAAGCGGGTGAGGACCCTAAATATGTAGTACGCAGGCTTTTCCGGTTCGCCTCAGAGGATGTCGGCAACGCTGACCCACAGGCGATGACGTTGGCTAGCGCGGTGGTTGACGCGGTGAACTTTATCGGTATGCCCGAGGCTGAGCTGGCGTTGGCGCAACTTGTTGTATACTTGAGCGCCGCTCCAAAATCGAACAGCGTATATGTGGCGTACAAGCGGGTAAAATCTATAGTAAAGAAAACCGGACCGCTACCGGTGCCGTTACATATACGAAACGCCCCGACAAAGCTGATGAAGAAGCTTGATTACGGGAAGGGTTATAAGTACCCGCATGATTATGACGGCGCGAAGGTGGAGCAGGAGTACCTGCCGGACGAACTGTCCGGCAAAAGTTTTTATACAGCAAAAGAGATAGGTTTTGAGCGTGAGATAAAAAAGCGGCTTGACTATTTTAATAAAATAAGAACTAAGAGATAACGCGAAAATGGCAATAAGATGCTAAATTTAAAGTGGAATATAAAGTCAAAACTATTCATAGTAGTCTTATTGCTTTTGCTCACCGTACTGACAAGCGTCAACTATTTTTATTATAGTGACACCTCGAAAGCCTTAAAAAAACACGCGTATGACCACCTGATTACCACAAGAACCCTTAAGCAAACCTTGATCACCGATTATTTTAATAAGATAAAAAAAGATCTTGAACATCATGAAAAATACTTAATACATAACTTGGAGCGACTTAAGCATAAGCCACTTGAAACACTGGGCATTTTAAGCATCGACATGAAGGATGACGGCAACATAAATATTGAAGACTACCCTGACTTTTTAGAAGTTACTGGTATTTCCAAAACTCAATTGCAAATTGATTTTATCAATAATTATAACAATTTTAAGAAAGTAGCTGAATCGTTTTTAGATGATATTCGCGGTATAGACCTGTTTATCGTCAGCAATGATGGCAAGATAGTTTTCAATAATACTGAGAGCCAAGATATATTTAGGAATATAAATGACGAAGACTTATTACACAAAGGTGTCTTAGAGGCTGTTCAAAAAATTAAAAGTTCTAATCAAGTGAAAAATCACGACAAGATAATAATCACTGACTTGACTTTTCACGCTACCCCACCGTTCGAACCAGTTTTTTTCGCGGCCATAGAGCTAGAAGCGCTATCATCATCTGGTTATGTAGTGGTAATGTTTAACACAAACGGAATCAACAGAATTATGACAGACTGGTCTGGGCTTGGCCGGTCTGGCGAAACATACCTTCTCGGTGCCGATTATAAACTGAGAAATGAATCAAGGTTTTTCCTTGAAGAGCCCGACAGATTCTTTAAGTTGATCACACAAGAAGGCACCGATAAAGAAAGTATTGAAAAAATGAAAATGCACGACACGTCGGTATTTATTCAAAAAGTATATACCAATGCCTCCATAGACGCTCTACGTGGTAACACTAACACAGTGATTACGAAAGATTATCGCGGCATTAAGGTGTTAAGCTCGTACTCCCCACTTAATATAGAAGGCTTGAACTGGGCAATCCTGTCTGAGATGGACATTGATGAGGCGTTCGACGAACTGTACAGATTAAAAAACAAAATGGTACTGTTTTCAATGACTTTTCTCTTTTTCGCTCTCATTATCACTACTATTATCATAGAAAAACTGACACAGAGGATTTTCGCGTTAAAAAAAGCCGCGGAGAAAGTAAGCGCCGGCGATTATAACTATAACATCACCAATACAAGCTCTGATGAGATCGGTGAGGTTATCAACGCTTTTAACAAGATGACAAGTGATCTGAAATCTATGGAAAGCGAGTTAAGAAACAAAAACGTAGAGCTTGAGGAAAAAGTAAAAAAAAGGACGCACGAACTACAGCTGGCAAAAGATTTTTTTGAGCGGATAATCTCAACCGCCGCGAGCCTTGTTGTCGGTGTTGATGAAAGCGGCTGCATAAAACTTATCAACCGCGCTTTTATGAAGACCACAGGGTACGAAAAGGATGAGCTTATCGGTAAGGATTTCTTTATATTCTCAAGCGATGATGCCAAATGCCAGAATTATCAAAGAGACCTTTTCAGAAAAGCACTTAACGCGGCAGGTAGTGGAGCGGGGCACTTTGAATGCGGATTAAAGACAGAGGATGCTGGCGTGCGAAGTATATCATGGGATATCGCTTCTGTTACATCTGAACTCGGAGAAGAAACCGTTATATGCATAGGTCAGGACATGACCCAGAGAAATAAACTCGAGCAAAACCTGCGAAAGAAGACAAAAGAGATGGAACAGTTTGTGTATAGCTTCTCACACGACCTCAAGAATCCGATGATTAGTCTCAGAGGTTTTGTTGACATACTTGTCGAAGATTATCATAATAAACTCGATGAAAGCGGACTTTTTTACCTAGAACGCCTAAAGGTTAATTCCGAGGTAGTAAACGAACTTCTGTCAGGGCTCCTTGAAGTATCAAGGATAGGAAGAATAGAAATTGGCAGTGAAGATGTCAACACTAACGCGCTTATTCAGTATATTATCGATGAAAACATTAAAATAATTCAAGACAATAATGTTCAAATAAATGTTTCCGGGATGTTGCCTAACGTTTCATTCCCAAAGATCCGATTATATCAGGTATTATCAAATCTGCTGAAAAACGCTATAAAATTCAGTCGTGAGGATACCACTCCAGAGATCGAGATAGGTTGTGATGAATCCGCCGTTGAGTTCATCTTTTATGTCAAAGACAACGGTATCGGGATAAAAGATGAGTACCACTCCCAAATATTTAATATGTTCTCTAGGCTCCAAGAGAAAGAGGTCGAGGGCACAGGTATAGGCTTGACAATAGTAAGTCGGATTGCTGAGGAGAACAACGCCAGAGTATGGGTTAAAAGTAAAGTTGAGGAAGGGACAACTTTTTACTTTGCAATAAAGAAAAAATAGTGTATTATCCGTGTAACTTTATTGCTTGATGGGAGTGGATAATGATGGTAAACGCTTTAACAATACTGTTGGTCGAGGATAATCCTGACCACGTACTGCTGACGCTAGAAGGGTTTAAGCGTATAGGATTGAACAATGCCGTAAAAGTCGTTGTGAACGGTCAAGAGGCGATTGACTATCTGCACAGGGTAGGCAAATATGAAGACAAAAAAGAGTTTCCTATGCCTGAACTTATCCTACTTGACATCAATATGCCGAAAAAAAACGGATTCGAAGTTTTAAAGACCATTAAAGAAGATGAAAAGCTTAAGCATATCCCAACTATCATGCTCACCACCTCAAAAAATGAAGAAGAAATAATCAAAAGCTACAATTATGGCGCTAACAGCTACATAACAAAGCCGGTCTCTTTTAAGGAATTCATTAATATAATAAAAGAGCTACACCTGTACTGGTGCGTCACAAACACCTTACCTAACTAACGGCAAGTGACCCTAATCAGCTCTATATCGCCATACGCACCGAGCTTATCTCCGACGATTATCAGAACTCCGTCAACGCCTTTTATGTTCATCGCGTAGTCAAGACCACTCTTAATATCATCCGCGCTCTTAACAATATTACCTGTCGATGTCGCCGCCGTATCAGCTACTAGTGTAGATCTGCTTAATACGCATACAGCGTCCGCCTTCCCGTAGCTGAGAGAATGGCCGACCGTACCAGAAGACGTGCAGACACCGAGCGGCGACGCATCTGGCTTTATCAAAATACCGACCTTGTGACTCAACACCGACTTACCGGCGAAGATAGAGATCTTCCGCTCTACATCGGTCTTTATATAAATATCACCGCCATTTTCTATGATGATGTTATTCGACAGCGCGTCTATGTCACGACCGACATACTCAGACATAGCGCCCGCCACCGCCGCCATAGGACCTACGTTAGCCGCTCTGGCAGCGTCTGCCATCTCCCTGACTATCTTCGGAGCGAGTGGATCCACCTCAATCGGGGCGAGCGATTTCAAAAACGCCTCATCCCCTTTTATGTAGCTTTCGAGCTGGTAGCGATACTTGATGATGCTATTTTCGATTGCTTTCGACAGGTCACTGTCGGTTCTGACATACAGGTCGGTCTCTTTGACGATTACCTCATAGCTGACGAGGTTCTCACCTTTTACCTTGTTGCGGTATAGCCGTTCTTCGTACATGTTGTTGTGCCCTCGCCCCCTAGAACCCTTGACCCCTGTTTATTAGATCCCGCTTCCGTCGATGAAATTATTCAAGAACTTGTCACTCTTTTCTTTTTTCACCTTTTTCTCTTGTTTCTCTTCTGCCGTAACAGAAAGCGTCTGACCTTTGGAGAGCTTGTTCACCTTCAGCTCAAGGTCACGCATCTGCTCTAACAGGCATGAAATAGCTTTCGCTTCTGGATCCGGTAGTTTGTCGTGGTCTAAGTCTACCTTATCGCGATGCCCGCTGTCCACCCGGTAGACGACTCTACCAGGAACACCGACAACCGTCGAGTTCGGTGGTACCTCCTTCACGACTACAGAACCGGCGCCAACCATAGAGTCATGTCCAATTTCAAATGGTCCGAGTATCTTAGCCCCGGCGCCGATGACGACATTACTCTCTACTGTGGGGTGCCTTTTTACCTTATCCAGGCTCGTACCGCCAAGCGTAACACCGTGATACAGCGTAACATCATCGAATATCTCGGCGGTCTCCCCGATGACGACTCCCATACCATGATCGATGAAAACCCTGCGCCCTATCTTCGCGCCGGGGTGGATCTCTATACCGGTCAGGAAGCGTGCTAAATGCGAGAGTATCCTCGCGAAAAGCGGCATATTATGCGTCCATAAAAAATGCGACAGTCTGTGGGTTATGATGGCGTGCAACCCCGCGTAGCACAGCAGTACCTCTATCCTGTTACGCGCGGCCGGGTCACGCTCAAAGACTGTCCTAATATCTTCTTTTATCCTTTTGAACATTTTGTATAACTCTCTTATTTATTTGTGTTATTGATATAATATAACATTAGGGTTTTAATGACAAGTCAAAAATCGAGGTTTGGGATACAGAATGCGAAATTGTACATTTATTATTGCGTCATTATCTCTTCGACTACGATGTCAACACCCTGCAACAAAGTATCTGTCTTGACTGTAATACCATGATCCGGCGTTTCTTCGTACATTCCGAATAGTTCGCCCGGTACAGGTGAGTCGCCATGCCGCTGACGCGCGCCGATGTAATACGTTCCGCCTTCTTTCAGCTCAAGTAGATATTTCCCGTCATCCTTCGTCGCGAAAGAGAGCGCGGCGGGTCTCTTATGCCCTATCACCGGATCGGTGTAGGCGAAAACATGCGCTCCGGCGACCGGATTGCCCTTCGCGTTCAGTATCCTGCCAGCGATACCGGTATTAGGCAACGCTGTCTGCCCGGCACGTTCATTGTCGATCTTCTCTACGCAGTTTATTGTAATGAGCTTCGTTTTACCATCTTCGGTAGCAAGCGGATTTCCATGAAAAAAACCATATAGATCACCCTCATAGACAGGTCCGACCTTCTAACCAGAAGCGCGTTTTCGGACCAGCATATAGTACTCGCTCTCCGGTAGGTAATCAAAGAAGAACTCACCGTTTTCATCTGTCGGAGCACTGTTGTAACCCAGCCCCTTAAAATCATCAGAATCATCGAGGAAAATTGTCACGAAGGCATCTTTGACCGGCTTGTCATCAAGCAGTACAGTCCCACCGATCGCTGATGAGAGCTCATCGTCAGGGTAATCAGTTGTCTCGATTGGAGTTATTTTTTCGGATTGAAAACCGACCCAATAGTCGTTGGTACCGGTAAGGCTCACTGGATTCCTACCGGAATAGGAGAAGTATTCGTCACCCTTTCGCGCGATAAAAAAGTACCTGCCCGCGGGTACTTTCATTGTATAGTTGCCGTCAGGATCAGTTTCCGCTTCGATCACACTTGCACGCTTCAGCAGATCATCTATTGTTTTATAAACTAATACTTTCGCTCCCTTGACCGGTGCGTCGCGGTACATCACTCTGCCTGCTACAGTAAAGATATCCGCGGACTTCGTTGCGGGTTTTACTACTACCTCTTTTTTTGCCCCGACATTTACGCCTCCACCACCGATACCAATGTTCGCGCAGGCGGTCAGAGAGAGCAGAGAGAGCAGGTTAGTTAGAAATATCCAGTGGGTTATCCTTCGCCTCAAGAACGGTCTCCTTCCTGCCACAGCCCTCAATCAATTTTTTGTACCAATTATTATAGTCAACTTTATCGAGCTTATATTCCTTATCCCCATACCCGTCATATTTGACCATGTTCTTGTCATAGTAGTCATATATGACCGAGATATCTTTACCAGAGCCCTTCTCCTCAAGCTCTTTTGTAACCTCTTCGCCCCAAAAATTCTTAGTCATGTCAACAACATCTTTTATACCTTGTAAATCTACTGCGGCAAAGTTAGCTTTACTTTGTCGTCTTTGAGCTTCTTTTTTCATTATATCGGCTGAACCAACTGATTTTTCCCAGTCAGCGGACTGAAATGTCCCGAGTTTAACAGCGAAAGTATTATCAATCAAGTTATTATATGATATGGTCGGGTACGATGAAAAGTCAATGAAAAGTCCGACATCGTTATCAATAATATTGTTCTTAGATATTTTTGCGTTCGCTTTTTTATACGCTATGATCCCTTTGCTGTTCCCAATGATATCATTGTTCTGGATAAGAGGTGAGGAGAAGTGAAAGGTAGAGATCCCTGCCTCATTTTCAGCAAGATAGTTCCCGGTGATATCTGGTTTAGCGAAACCAGCGCACTTGATAGCAGTGTAACAGTTCGTAATATGGTTCGCGATCAGTTTTTCTTCCTGGTCTACCTGATAGACATAGATTCCGGTCGTGCAATAACTAATAACATTTCCCTCGATACGCGCCTTTACCCCCTGGGAAGTAGCAATACCATCAGTGCAGTAAGATATTGTGTTGTTCAGTATCTTCGCTCTGGAACTCTGCACTATCATTATACCGGAGTTATCAATGTTCTTTATGTAGTTCTTCCTGATTATCGGATCGTACTTCATTGATACTTTTATGCCGTTCCCGCAGTTTTTGATCAGGTTTACCGCGATCTCAGAGTTCGCCCCCTGGAACATCTCAATAGCGGTGAGGCAATCCTCGATCACATTATTAGTAATCGGTATAGTCGTCTCAGTGGCTGAGATAGCGACATTAGCGTTACGTATAACAGCGCCGGTAATAAAAGAGTCCTTCGGGATACGGCTAAGGATCAGCCCACCAAATTTCTTATTCTGTTTCTTCATTTTATCAGAAACGTCAATAATGATCTCTTTCCCCATCTCACCTTTTATCTGAATAGTACCAAAGACCTTAAAAGCGCCAATGTTATAAAAAATGACCTTTGTATTTGGCTTCACTATGAGTCTGCTTTCCTTTGGCAGCACTATCTCACCCTTGACATGGATTGTCCCCTCCCATATCCTCTCGCCGCGAATAATCCTCGGCTCATACTCGATCACCGGCTCAAGCGCGAAGAGTGAAGTCGCAAATAGCGTCAATAAAACCAAAACCAATAATATAGTCTTTCTTATCATTACATCTCCTATTTTAATGAAACAAGCCAAGCAACAGCTCACAAAACTTTAAATTTGCGTAAAACGTTATCCCTTGCTAATATATTGACCGCGGCATCATGCCGTCACCTATTTTATTTCTACAGGTTTGAATTTCGTTACTTTGAAGTCTAACTCTTTATACATGTTTTCTATACTTAAAGTTACACTTGATTCATCTTTTGAGTATTTTGTGTAATATTCTCCCTCAAACGCCGGACCTCCGAGCCTCGCTCTGGCGATGAGAAAATACTTTCCAGGGCTGTTCAGCTCAACAAAAACTTTCCCACTCTCATCACTCCGGGAAGAAACATATTCAGGCCGCCCAGTCATCTTCGGGTCAGTGTACACTAATAGATAGAGATCTTTCAGCGGCTTACCGGCGCTGTCGGTCACATGCGCGGTAATGCCTCGCGGTGACGCGCCATCTATAGCTTTTTCCAGCATGTCAAGCCGTGTAATACACTCAATATCGCCACCCTTAAAGATGCCCTTCTCAACTTTCACCGGATTGCCATAAAAATAGTTGAAGTAATCCTCACGCTCCATAGGACCATACATGCCACCCTTCTTCCGCTTACGCGCGAGCAGGTAGTACTCCCCCTCAGGCAACCGCATCTTGAACTTCCCCTTAGCCGCGGCAAAATAATAATCCGCCGGCCCCTTAAAATCATTCTCTGCGCTTTTATACACAAAAAGGTATACTTTTTCAAGCGTCTTATCCTCAAAAGTGATATTACCGTAGACACCAGAGCGTTTATCCTTCTTATCCGCAAGTTTTTTCGGTACTTTTATCATATTAAAACCGACGTTTTTGAATGTGTCATCAGCCACATCCACCGGAGCGCCACTGTAATAACAGTAGTAATCACCCTCAGCTAGCTCGACCCCACCGCTCTT
>JAJRXV010000224.1 GCA_024276115.1 Deltaproteobacteria bacterium | reverse complement strand
TGTGGTGGAACACGCCGCAAACGCATACCTACAAGAGACATTATAGTGACATGAACGCCTGCCGCCCGCGCGGCAATCCAAAGCCGTAGCGGCACAAGCCATACCAAAATCATGAAAAGCACAAACCCCATTCCAAATACTAAAAAGTAAAACAGATCTTCTATTCCAGTACCTCGCATATCAACTACCTCCTAAGAATTGTTTTTCTATACTTTTACGACAAGGACACGATTACCGTCAATCCTCGCGATTTTAATATCAGTCCCTTTTTCTATGTAGCCGCCTTCTGAGACGACATCGACCCTTTTGTCATCTATGATTGCTATGCCAGCCGGACGCAGGTCAGTGTATACAGTGCCGATTTTACCCTCGAGCCCTTTCAGAGAGTCAATCGAGACATCGTATCCCTTCTCCTTGGATACTTTATTGTCTAGTATCACCATCTTCCCGAATCTCGTGTTGGGGAAGGCTTTCAGCCCGACGTAGATGAGCGCGCCCGCGCCAAAAGTGGAGCCTGTGAGTACTAGATGACCTGCTCGCATCCCGTGGTGTTTGTATGTCAGCACCACACCGGTGAGGGTGAGGCAAAAACCTACGAAACCGAATATACCACCGGGCAGGAATGTTTCGGCAACCATCATGATTGTACCGATGACGATAAGAAAGATTATTAAATTCCACATATTAATTCCTCAACTGTTATTTAATGGATGTAGTTTAATCGAAAAATGTGAAAAGTCAAGAATAACCGGATGCAAACCAGATATTTATTCATCGTCAACTTTTTTGGTCTTGCGCTTGTAATAGGCTGTTTCCGCGGCGATAATGCTCTTTCTCAGCGCTCCGTCCTCAATGTCGCGGACACTTTCATCAATCAGTTTTTGCTCTCGCTCGCCGACTTTTATGTTTCGCAGGCTGACGTAATCTTTATGTTTTTTGTTGACTTTAAACTTTGAGAGCTTCCCCACCTTAAAAGTCACGTTTCTAACGACATTTCTTTTTAAGTCATTATTAATTCGCTCTTTTATATCGTTTTTTATAAATGAAAGCTGCATCAGCCAAGGGGAGTTCGATACGATGATCGAAAGAGTTCCCTTTATGAGCCTGTCTGGGGAAGAATAGTTTGCGACATCTTTACCAAACATGTTTTTGTAATTTTTCTGAATATTATACAGGTCAATATGAGGCTGTAGGTTGAGTCGTTTGACCGCTTTTGCGATAAGCGAATCAACGCTGATATACGAACCTTTAGTCCGCTTTCGTCTCATACTTCTTTTTTTCGTAAATCTTCGCGCCAATAATTTGCCCTAATACAGCTAAGGTAACAGTCATCGGTATCACCACCCATGTGATCCCGAAGTACTTTCTGAGTAGGACTATGAACGGTATTGATACGTGAATGTATAAAAACCACTTAAACGATAATTTTTTGCACGGCGCTCTTAATATACCGAACGGAATGTTAACCAAAAGCGCGAACAGCGCCAGAATTATGTATTTTTCTGTACTACCAAATTGCAAAACATCAACCTGCCAAATTATTTCAAATGAAAAAATATGATACTATAAATAAAAAGAAAGTGGAAGTGTTTTTATTTAAATATGTAAAAGACTCCCGCGCGACTCCAAAACCGTCGTCCTGAATTTGAGGCGCGCCTCAAATTCAGGACGACGGTAATCCTAATAAATCCATATAGATCCCGAAACCAGTTCGGGACGACGGCAGTAGCTTTTATACATAAAAGCAGGTCGCGCGAGAGTCTTTGTAAATAATTTTCTTGACAAATTTTTTTAAAATAATATCCTATTGTTGAAGTTTTCCAAGAGAGCTCTGTTTTTTCATAAATTTATTGGGCTTATTAACCAAGCATCGCATTTAACAAAGTTATCATCATCTACAGGTACAAGGTGATAACATGGAGAGGGAAACCCAGAAATGAAAAAAAGCGTATATGTTCTGTATATACTGATGCTTATGATGATGTTGCCAGCGTGCGAGAATCATGCTGAAAAGAACGCGAATCTTGCCGAAGCGGCTTACCAGATGGGTAACGCGTATTTTACAGAAGGCGACTTAACCAGTGCCCTGAAAGAGTTGATGAAAGCGTATAAGTATAACCCAACGAGCTATGATATAAACCACTTACTTGGGCTTGCCTACCTCTCGAAGCGTGATCTTAACATGGCCGCGAAACATATAAGGCAGGCGATAACTTTGTCTGAAGACAACTCGAAAGCGCGTCACCACCTTGGTATAGTTTATTTAGAGATGGAGAAGTATGACAACGCGATCGACCAGTTTAAGCTCGCGTCAGAGGATATCTTGTATGACACTCCGGCGATGGCGTATACTCACATGGGGTGGGCGTATTATAAAAAAGGGGCATATATAGAAGCCGAGAGAATATACAAGAAGGCGATTGATAAGGAGCCCAGATACTATATCGCGTATCAGGATCTTGCGATACTCTACTATGATCTCAAGAAGTATGATAAGGCGATCAAGCAGTATAAAAAAGCGATAAAATTCTACCCGAAATATATTGACGCATGGTACAATCTCGCTCAGACATATTTTAAAACAGATAATAAGGAAGATGCCGCCACGGCTTTTAATAAGGTGATAGAGATAGCGCCGAACTCAAAAAAAGCCGAGAACGCGAGAGGTTACTTAGAGCTTCTTAAGTAAGGTGAGGTATGCTACCTCGCTCATCAAGGATTAAGCGCTTATTGTAAGAGATGCATAAACTTTAATTAATTAACAAGGAGATAGTTTGGAAAGTTTAGGGGAATTTCTCAGAACTGAAAGAGAGTCGAGAAAAGTTAGGTTAGAAGATGTCGCTGAAAGGACTAAGATTAGCTTAACCATTCTTAAAGCGTTTGAAAGCGACGATCAGTCTCGGTTGCCGGGGAAGACTTTTTCTAAGGGGCTTTTGAAGTCTTACGCGCATTTTTTGGGTCTGGATGAGGCGGATGTGTTGCTTCGCTATGATCATTGCTACCAGACCGTCAACGAACCCGAGGAAAAATATAATATAGATGTGATTGATGATCTTTACGCTGATAAATCCAAAAAAGCTATAAGAATCCTTTTGGCTCTTTTTATCATAGTCGCTGTTGTAATACTCTTTATGAATTATTCTAATAGCGGTGATGATAACTCTACAGCGGTCACGGCTATTGATGATACGGTGACTGATATGCCCGCGACCGATGAACCTGAAGAGCTGGTGATAACGCCAACTGAAGCGGTTGAAACAACCTCAGAAACAGAGCCGTCAGAGGAATCCGCGACATCGGCTGAGGCGACTCCAGCTGTTTCCACCGACACGGTAGCCGAAGAGGCGAGGCCAGAGCCAGAAGTGAAACCGAAGCCTGCCGAAACCAGAGCGACTACTGGGAAGAAGCATAAAGTTGTCTTCAGAGCGCAGGGGATAGCATGGATGCTGATTACAGTGGATAACAAGAAAACCAATGATATCACTCTTCGGAAAGGTGAGACATTCACACGGAAGTTTGATAAAAAAGTGAAATATAAGGTAGGTAACGCCGGGAATCTGAAAGTGACCTTGGACGGTAAGGACTTAGGTTACGCCGGTAAGCCCGGAGAGGTCAAAACAGTAACACTACCATAAGAGGAGGTCTCCATGAGAGGGAACTTAGAGGAAACGCTACTCCATTTGCGGTCGAAATGTGAGGAGGTGGGTTACGTATGCGAACCCGATATAGCGATTGTCCTTGGCTCGGGGCTGAACACGTTGATCCATGAACTTGATGTGAAATTCTCCCTTAGCTATGATGACATCCCGCATTTCTACTTGAGCTCTGTCAAGGGGCACAAAGGCAACATACTATTCGCAGAAGTTTTCGGTAAGAAAATATTGATCTTTCAGGGGCGTATCCATCTGTATGAGGGGTTCACCCCGGACGAAGTAACATTTTATATCCACCTGCTCGACCTGCTCGGAGTAAACAAACTCATTATAACCAACGCCGCCGGCGCGATCAATGAAAGCTACAAGACCGGTGATGTAATGATAGTCAAAGATCACATCAGTATGACCGGAGTGACTCCTCTTATGAGTGACCTTGTCGCGCCTGAAAAGCGGTTTGTCAACATGAGTAAGCCGTACTATGTCGAGCTGTTTGATAAAATTGACCTTTCTGACTTTCCGGTGCATTTTGGTGTTTTGGTGCAGCTGTTGGGTCCTACCTATGAGACTGACGCCGAGATCCGTATGTTGCGTACCCTCGGGGCGGATGCTGTCACGATGTCAAGCGTGATCGAGGCTGTAGTCGCGAAATACTATAACATGAAAACGATCTGCCTTTCTATGATAACAAATGAACCGTGCCAGAATGAGGAAACATGCCACAAGCACGTTGTGGAAAACGCCGATAAGCACAAAGGGACATTTTTGAAGCTGTTGCTTGAGGTGTTCAAGGTGTTTTAGCCGTAAGCATTCATAGGGTGCTAAATATACAATATCTGTTGTGAAATCCGAAGGATACCAAGGAGGAACAGAAATGGGGGGCAATTACGTTGTCAGTGTCAGAAAGCCAGAGGAGCATGGGGACAAATTTGGGGATGATGTCAACAGTAAGACGCTGTTTTTGAAGGTTCCTGATTCCAGCAATACCTCAAGACCATCACACGCTGAGCCGAACGCGAGTAAATGGGTGGATGAAGTGGTCGCCAGCGCTACGACCGGTGTCAACCCTCATACGAAGAAGGACTCCGGAGATATTCTTGTGTTTGTACATGGATACGCCAATGGCGCGGATGATGTGATCGACAGGCATAAGAAGATAAAGAAGCACCTGAAAAAAGCTGGCTATACCGGGGTGGTAGTTAGTTATGACTGGCCAAGCTCGGAGAATGTTCTGTTGTACCTGCCTGACCGGAGGAAAGCAAAGGCGACGGCAGAGCGATTGACTGATGACTGCATAAAGATGTTCAGCGAGCGTCAGAGGAAAGGGTGCGAACTTAACGTCCACCTGCTTGGGCACTCCACCGGGGTGTATGTTATTCGGGAGGCTTTCACGAACGCTGACGAGATATCTGATATCAAGAATTTTCCGTGGAAGGTGAGCCAGATAGCATTCATCAGCGGCGACATCTCCAGCCGTTCTATGGACATTGACAAGTGTAAAACGAAATCACTTTACAGGCACTGCGTACGCCTGACAAACTACCAGAACCATTACGATAATGTTTTGAAATTGTCGAACACCAAGCGGATTGGACTCGCGCAAAGGGTAGGGCGGGCCGGGCTCCCGGAGGACTCCCCAGCAAGCGCGGTGAATATCAATACAAGCGCGTATTACGAGAAGTACCATGACAAACTACTGGATTTTACTGAGAGCCACTCATGGTATTTTGATGATGAGTTCTTCGCGAAGGACCTCTACTACACGCTAGCAGGGAATATCGGCAGGGGGAGCATCCCTACCAGGGAGCGCGACAGACACGATGGGTTGATATTTAAGAGTTGAGGGTGGTGAGTGCTACAATCATTGTTGCCCATCAAAGGGTGACCTGTAGAGTGAACAAAGTGGGGTGGGCAGAGATACCCTGCCCAGCTCAAGACTAGTGGGCGAATATATGAAAGAGAATCTAAAGCTTGTAGCAAAAGAAAAAAATAGAATTAGGCATAAAATACAAACTTTTCTCAAATTTTATTGGCAACAGTCCCCTTATGTGAAAAAACAATTTTGTATTTTCTTGTGGGACTTTGCTTAAAGAAAGTAAATAAAATTCAAAAGCTCCTAATAGTGTAGAGACTCAGCAAATTATTGAGTTATCCGAGGATTATTGTTGTAATTATTGCCAACACCTTAGATCCCAACCTTTAATTAACAAAAACTACCGATAGTCAAACGGGACACTACTGTCAGCAAAGCTAAATGCAATAATTTACTTACTAAATCCCTGTAATTTCCAACTTCAGTCAGAAGAATTATTAAACAACCTAAGACTCAAAATCTAAGCCTCCTGCACAACCTGCTTTTATGTATAAAACCATTACCGTCGTCCCGAACTGGAGCCACGCAGGAGTCTTAATGTAGCAAAAGAGGATGAAGATTTCAAAGTCGAACCGTAAGTCGGGCTTTCAGCCGAATATCCGTATCTGCCGCCTTCTAGGCGGTAGTGTGGTTCAGTTAAAGTTTTTTATATAAATTAACGTTTTATTGTTGACATTCCCTATTTTATTGTTACTTTTTATGCATTGTTATACGATTTATGCAATCGACTTATATTTAATGGTTAAACTTTAGTTGCTTTAATAAATCTGAAACTACCTCTTCTAGGATAGGTGGTTATTTAATCATTATAGCAACACTTTCGGTGTTGTTTTTTAGGTTATTCAAAATATACTTGGGAAAATAACTGGGATGAAGTGGCAAAAATGCTCTTTTCATATAAATTAAGTGGGATACTACTTTTAGGAGAAATATAAATGTTTTATTTCCTTGACCAGATAAAACCTGTAGAAATAAGTCGTGACATTATTTTAAAAGAGCTTGGTAACGGTGAGAACATGACCGTGCTTCACTGGGATATGTTAGACAAAAGCACTGTACCAGAACACCAGCACCCTGAAGAACAGTTTGGATACGTCATCAAAGGCGGTTTTGAGATGATCATCGGTACTGATACCGCGATTCTCAAAGAAGGTGACTGCTATTTCATTCCACCAGACGTACCGCATAAGTTCACGGCAATCGGTGATACCGAGGCGATCGATGTATTCACGCCGGTGCGTAAGAATTTCCCGTGGGAAAAATCATAAAAAGAACCATAAAAATGTTAATATACTAATTCATTTAAAGGAGATTGTTATGAGCAAGAAAGTATTGGTAGTAGCTACAAATTACGGAGCATGGGCAGAGGAGCTTCAGGCGCCATGGGATGCATTAAATAATGCGGGATTTGAAGTCACGATGGCAACAGCTCAGGGCAAAAAACCCCTACCGTTTGCTCTTAGCGTAGATCCTGATTTTGTCGATCCACTTCAAAACTACAAAGTCAACCCACCAGAAGTATGTAGTAGGGTGAAAGCAATACTAGACAGTGATGAGTGGAACAATCCTGTCAAGATCGCTGATGTTAATATGGCTGATTATGAAGCAATCGTCCTGACCGGTGGTCCAGGCGTTTGCCTTGACGTAACAAACAATATGAAGGTACACGCGCTCATACTTGACGCTCTCAACAGTGACAAACTTATCGGAGCTATATGCTATTCTGTTGGCGCTTTGGCGTTTACACGAAACCCTGACAACGACTTTAAGAGTGTCATTTACGGTAAGAAAGTGACAGCTCATCCAAGAGCATGGGATTTCGATTTCGAGCTTGCGTATGACTTGGCTGGTAAATCAGCAGACAATGCTGGTACAGATGTTGTCACTCCTGGCTTTTTACTACCGTTACAAGATGTAGTGACCGATGCCGTTGGACCTGATGGCGAATGCGTGCACGATGAGAAAGCAAACAGAGTAGATACATGCGTCGTATACGATTGGCCATTCGTAACAGGTCTTTCTGTTGAGTCTTCTATCGCATACGGTGAAAAACTCGTCGAAGTCTTAAATTCAAAAGAGTCTGCAGCCAGTGGCGACTAGTTAGCTATATAATAACAGATGTATAAGTACAAAATTATTTAAGTCTACAAGGAGATATAAAATGAATGTCTGTCAATCTATTGTCAAAATGCTGGAGGGTATAGGTGTGGAGGCAGTTTTTACCGGTTCTGGACAGGGTCCTGGTGATTTTATGTTCGCTCTTGCTGACGCTGAGAAACTGAAGACCATTGTCGTAAAAAACGAGCAGGCGGCATCTTTCATGGCCTGCGGTTACGCTATGTATACAAATAAACTCGGTGTGTGCAATGCTCAGGGTGGTCCTGGAGCTTTCAACATGTTTTCAGGATTGGCTGTTGCGCTTTCTGATTCGATACCTGTTCTGTCGCTTTCGTCCTACACTCCCACAAAGTGGCGGGGGATGGGCGATCTGGGCGAGTGCACGGGACTTTCCCGTACGCCAGATCATCAAAAAATGTTTGCCGCAACAACAAAGGGCGCCTTCCTCATCGAGAAGCCGAAGCATATCTCTGACGTTTTTGAAGAGGCGATAAATCTTGCGTATGAGGGAAGGCCGGGACCTGTTCATATCGACATGCCTTACGATATCATGGATCAGGAGGCGACTCATCACAGAGAAATAGTACTCGATATCAAACCGGTATTGCCACAAGAGAAGGACGTTAAATTATTTGCTGATGTTCTTTCGACAGCAATCAAATCAGACAAGAAGGTTATAGCTGTAATCGGTTTCGGCTCTGTAAGAAGTCAAGCATCTGAGGAAGTCCTAGAATTCGTTGAAAAATTCCAGATACCTTTCATCACATCGATGGATGCAAAGGGCATAATAAGGGAAAACCACCCACTCTCTTTGGGATTAGGCGGTATCTCAGCAGATCCAGGTGCAATGCAGGCATATAAGGATGCAGACATCGTCATTGCTATCGGTAATTCTTTCGCCAAGTGGCAGGTCTGGAAATTCCAGGAGGACCTTTTTGACAAGAAAACCCTAATGCACATCAATATTGCACCAGCTGAAATCAGTAAGGTCTACAAGGCTGACTACTCAATGGTTTCTGATGTAAAACCAGCGATAAAAGCGCTCACAAAGGAGATGTTTGAAGAGTTAGGTCAGGTGGACACAATAGAAGTTAATGTCCAGAAGCACTCTAAGGCAGAGATCGAACATGACGGTGACAAAGTACACCCTGCACTGCTTGCTAGGGAGATATCAAAACATCTGCCAAACAAGAGCATTGTGCTCGGTGATGCGGGCGCTCACATGATATGGCTAAGTGCTCACATGGAGCTAAACGGTGGTCAGAACTACAAGAACCCGGGTAGTTTTGGGCCGATGGCATCCAATGTAAATGGCGCCATTGGCTTTCAGATAGCGAACCCTGACCGCAAAGTCATAGTTGGGTGTGGCGATGGTGGTTATTTGATGTCGGGATTTGAGATAATGACGGCAGTGGATAACAAGATGCCAATAATCTGGATTATATTCAACAATGCTGAATTCAACATAATAAGGCTCTTTCATTTGGCGAAATTCAACAAAGAAGTGTATAACAAATATCATGTCCCTGATTTTGCTAAGTACGCTTAAGCATGTGGGGCTAATGGCTTTAGAGTCGAAAAACTAGAGGATTTTGAAGGTGCCTTCAAAGAAGCACTGGCGGCTGATATGCCATCAATTATCGATGTAATAATAGAACCAGACGCAATAATACCGTTCAAGATGTACGACGATAAATAGCGGAGAAACAACATGAGCCAAAAAAAAGTCTGGGTAATAAGCACTGTAGCTTTTATCATCACATCAATAGCCTGCTATCAAGGGGCAATGCGCGGTATGCCGTGGCTGGGAATGGTCATGTTTGCTATAGAGCTTGCCATTTTAATGCCCTTCATTATCGGCAAGCAGCAGCGCTTGTTGCTTGCCCTCGCTATAGGGGCGATTGGACTGGTGTTAGACACTATACTGATAGTCGCAGGAGTATACTTTGTGGAAGATACCGCGCGGTGGATTCTGCCCGCTCCAATATGTTCTGAGTGGGTTCTTGCTTTGTGGCTTAATTTTGGGCTGGTAATGCCTAATTACCTTACAATAATGAAGGGGCGGCATATATTGGCCGCAGTCCTAGGGTTTCTCTATGCATTTATGGTTTATGGTGGCGCGGCAAAGAACGGTATAATCGCACTACCGAAATATGGTATGACAGGTGTCATAATAATAGCTATTACATGGGCTGTTTTGATGCCACTTATGTATATTTATGTAGGTAAACTCTACCAAAAATGGATGGCTCAAGAGGGAGGCGACCATGTTAAAAGCGAATAAAATAATATGTAGATTGATCATTATGCTGTTGCTGGTATTTGGATTGTTGCTCGGTTGTAATAATGATAACAACTCAGATATATACGTTCCTGCAATGCTAGTACCTGTTATGGTCGACGTTCCGAGTGGAACTTTTTCTATGGGCTTTGGAGATTCATCAAACTCATCGGGCCCGGCACATGACGTAACTTTAAGCGGTTATGCAATCGGTAAGTACGAAATATCAAACACTGAATACGCGTCCATGCTTAATTACGCGTTGGCTATGGGTTATCTTGCCGGAGACTATCCAAACAATATAACCGTAAAAAACAGGGATGGTGACTCTCAGGAGCTACTCGATCTTGACGGATACTATGAGGGCAAAGGGTGTCAGATATACTTCAGTGGCGGTAAGTTCGTTATCGAGCAGGGCATGGAAAAACGCCCTGTAAGATATGTCTCTTGGTATGGTGCGGCCTTCTACACGAACATTCTGAATGAAAGCGAAGGGTTGGCATCCTATTATGATCTTACGGATTGGAAGCTAAACTTTACCGGTGGGCTTGGATTCCGAATTCCGACTGAGGCTGAGTGGGAGGGTGCTGCAAGGTATGCAGATGGTAGGCCGGCTCCTTGGAGGGTATACGATCCAAATGAGTCTGAAGCTGATATGTGGGCAGGATTAACGGCAGATATGGACAGTGGCACATATGCAAATTTTAACGGTAATGTTGGTGACACGACTGACGTAGATAGCTATGATGCTGGGGCAAGCGTACTTGGCATTTACAATCTTGTTGGCAATGTATCCGAATGGTGCCAGGACTACTACGCCCAATATAATGATGAGGCGCAGACAGATCCTGTGAACGATACCTCTGGAGTTTACAGGCAAAGAAGAGGTGGCGGGTGGCTGTATTACGCGAATAATTTCTACTGGACAACATACCATACGGATACAAATTATGGTTATGTCAGTTATCCCGACTTGGGATTTCGCGTAGTCAAGGCGGCGACAGTTCTACAACCAATAGTTATTAACTAATTGTTGCCCCTGAATGTATTATTAAAGAAACAGTTTGATTTTTTTAAATTTAGTTTAAGGCAATTCGATATTACATTATCACCTTGAAAATAAGGTGGGTTGGAAATTTATTAAAAAAGGAAAGTCATCATGTTCGTTTTTAAGGACAAGGTAGAAGAAGTAAAATTCGGCGAGGGTATAAAGATGAAGGTACTCGGTGCTGGAGAGAAGTTGAATGTTTTGCATTGGAGCACAGTTGCCGGTATAGAATCACCTGCTCATCAGCACCCAGAAGAGCAGTTCGGCTACATATTGAAAGGTGGATTTGAGATCACGATAGGAGAGGAAACTGTGGTTTTAAGCGCTGGAGACTCGTATTGTATTCCGGCAAATGTACCACATAAATTCAGGGTCATAGAGGATACTGAGGCAATCGATATCTTTAGCCCGCTTAGAGAAGTACCAAAAACTGAGGGGTAAACTTTAGCTAGGAACTATCGTTTCTAACAGGTGTGTCTGTTGTTTGCTGTGGGCTTACAAAAGATCCATTTTCTTTGATAGTGGATAGTCTGATTCAAGCGATTTCTTTAATCGAAAGAATCCGCCGTCAACTTGTTGCAGGGTAGTTTATTATTATAAATGTTGATTATGATATTGCCACACCCTTACACTCCTTGCGATGACAGGCTGTGTAAAGACCGCACAAGGAAAATAAATGAAATCACACATAGTACATTTACTACTAATATTATTATTATTATCATCATCGGTAGTCTTTGCAGAGGACACAACAGATACATCGTCTAATCAAAACGCTACGGCGCAAAAGTATCAGCCGCAAGTAAATTTTTTTCCGATACCATTTGCCTTTGGTTATCTGATAGACTTGGCAGAGGACACCACAGTAAGAAAGCCGTGGTGGGCCAGGCTCAAGCTCGGCTTTCAGCATGACGATAATGTAATAATGAATTCAAAGGGAGTACCGCTACCACCAGACATTCCCCAAAAGGACGACACGCGCTTCATCGCTGACCTAAACGCCAAGTATATGTTCTACAAAAGTCAGCGATTTGAGACTGCAATATCGTACTCACTTTTTCAGAGCATTCACAATGAGTTAGACGATTTCAACGTGACTCAAAATATGGGAGAGCTTATGGGGCAATACAGCATAACCCCCTACATCGATCTTAAGGCTGTGTACACATTTCATCACATGCTGATCGGTGGTGATACCTTTGACACTGCTCACATGGTAGGACCAACGCTCAAAATTAAAGAGAGCCCAAACCTTGCTACACACATTGAATACAAATACAGGGACACTGATTACAAGGATGTGACCCATTTTGCCTACAATTCCGAAAGAACTGGTGAGAACAATCTTGTGGGGATAACTCAATACGTGATATTTCCCGCTCCAGCTATGCTCCGAATTGGCTACAGCACAGATAAGGAAACAACACGTCAGGAGTACCTGGATTCCACCGGTAACAAGGGACTTATTGGCCTAACCATAATGCCATCCGCGACATTGCTGATGGATTTTTCATGGGAATATAGCAAGAGGGATTACAAAGACGTAAATCCTTACACTAATGCAAAAAGAAGCGATACAACAGCTGTTATGACATTTACAGCTACGCAACATATTTCTGATATTTACTGGCTGAATATGAGGCTTTATTATATGCAGAACAACTCAAATCTAGAGCAATTTGACGTAACCAGGTTTGTCCCGAGTCTAATGCTCGAAATGAAATACTAGCGAATGATCATGGTAATATTATGACACTGATAACATTTTCACACATAGGTCTAAACTGTATTGACCTTGACATAACCGAGCGTTTTTACCAAAAACACTTTGGTTTTAAAAGGTCGCGAGTAATCAGTATTGGTGATAGAATACTGATCTTCTTAACTAATGGTAATATTCATTTGGAGCTCTTTCAGTCCGATGATAGCTCTATATCACCTGACAAAAAAGACGGACAAACTAACGTTGGGTTCAGACACATTGCGTTTCAGGTAGATGATATCGATGCAAAATTAAACCTGATGGGAGACAATGCCGAGATTACTCTTGGGCCAGCTGATCTAAACGATCACATAAAAGATTGGAAGGTAGTATGGATCAAAGACCCCGATGGTAGGATAGTAGAGATAAGCCAAGGGTATACCGATGAGGATTAAATCGCTTGAAGAACAATAATACAAAAACAACAACTAATTAATATCACTAAAAAAAGTGAGGTATATGATAAAATGACAAATTTAGGATTTACTTTTTCTGACACCATTACAGGGTATGTAACAAGTTTCGATCGAAAGCAAAGGAGCTTCAAGCTAAAGACAAGCGATGACAGAGAATTCGAGGCATTCCTGACCCCGTTAACTTATGCACGGATCATTGAAAACCTTGAGGAGTCTTATAACGATTGTACTGGCAGGCTAGGGGAGATGTTGGCCCCGGGACAGTTTGTATACGCGTACGGTATTTTTTATCCTCACAAAGCCGGAAGCAAATTTGAGGTAAAATCCTTGATATTCCCAGGAGAAAAGGTCGGTATCTACCGGCAAGAAGAGCAGAGCTGGTGGATAAAGCAGGCGCGTTCAATTGGAAATTGTTTTCTGAAATGGCAGTTCAATTATCCAAACCAGCCGATCGACTATGCAAACTATCGAACATCTCTTCACCTTGCGGGTACAAAAAAAGGCGATTACCTACAAGAAACGGATACAATTTCCAGAATGGTATATGGGCTCGCCTCAGCATACCTGATGACTGGTGAAGACCGCTTTCTTGATGGTGCGGAGAAGGGCACGAAATACTTAAGAGATCACATGAGGTTTTATGATACAGACGAGGATATGATATACTGGTATCACGGAGTCAAGGTATCAGGCGACAGGGAGCACAAGCTACTTACATCTGAGTTTGGTGACGATTTTGACTCTATTCCTATGTATGAGCAGATATACGCGCTTGCCGGACCAACGCAAACGTATCGCATCACCGGTGACCCGGATATACTCTACGATATAGAGAAGACAATGAATTTATTTGAAAAATACTACAAGGACGATGAGAAGGGCGGTTATTATTCGCACATAGATCCCCTTACTTTTGATCCTCATTCTGATATGCTTGATAAGGGAAATAACAAAGCCAAAAAAAACTGGAACTCTGTTGGTGATCACGCACCAGCATACTTAATTAACTTGTATCTTGCGACAGGTGAAAAGGCGCACCTAGATTTTTTACTATATACAGCCGATACAATAGTCAAGTACTTCCCTGATTATGAGAACAGCCCCTTCGTTCAGGAGCGCTTCCACGAAGACTGGAGCCATGATTCTACGTGGGGATGGCAGCAGGATCGTGCAGTAGTGGGACATAATCTCAAGGTAGCATGGAACCTGATACGTATTGATCACGCCAAACATAAGGACGAATACGTGGAGCTTGCCAAAAAAATCGCAGCGTTGATGCCAGACGTAGGTTCAGACCGTCAGCGTGGTGGCTGGTACGATGTGGTTGAACGGAAGTTGAGCGAGGGCGAAAAAAAACATCGTTTTGTGTGGCACGATCGGAAGGCATGGTGGCAACAGGAGCAGGCGATTCTCGCATATCTTATTCTAAATGGATCGCTTGGTGGTGATGAGTACCTGAAACACGCAAGAGAGGCGTCGTCATATTATAACGCGTATTTTCTAGATCATGATGATGGTGCTATATATTTTAATACTCTGGCAAACGGATTGCCTTATCTTCTTGGTACCGAACGCCTAAAGGGTAGCCATTCAATGAGCGCGTATCACTCTATAGAGCTGTGTTATCTCAGTGCGGTCTACACGAATCTGCTCGTTACGGGTGAGCCGATGGACTTTTTCTTCAAGCCAAAACCTAAGGGCTTTAAAGATAATATTTTACGGGTTGCACCTGATATTTTGCCTCCAGAAAGGGTGAAGCTGACTGCTGTAGAGATTGATGGAAAACCATACGAGGATTTTAATGCGGATGAACTTACAATAAATTTGCCAAAATCTGACTCATCTGTTAAGGTAAAGGCAACCCTTACACCTGTCAGAAAATAATTGGAGGCTTCTATGCAAATTACAATAAAGCCAGAGGGTGATATCGGCATCGCTACCATAACTGGTGAGATTGACAGCAGAACTGCTCCACAGGCACAAGGCGAGCTTATGCCCGTAATCGAGAAATTCAATAAAATCATTATGGATATGACAGAAGTGACTTTTCTTTCAAGCGCTGGGCTGAGGATACTTCTTCTGATTTATCGTCAGGCGACAGCGAAAGACGGCAGGGTAGTGCTTGTCGGTCTTTCTGAAGAGATAAAGGATACCATGACAATGACAGGGTTTCTGAAGTTTTTTGTTGTGGCGGAGTCTTTAGAAAATGGGCTTAAGGCTTTGGCTTAGAAGGGGGCAGATATTATGGATACGCGTATTGATTTCTATCCAACGCATAATCACGAAGGCTTCAAGCTTAGGCACGGTAAGCCATTCCCGTTTGGCGCGACGCTCGTTCCAAGAGGCGTGAACTTTTCTATTTTTTCTAAGCATGCGACTTCATGCACACTTGTACTTTTTAAAAAACACGCCAATGAACCAATGGTCGAGATTCCTTTCCCAAATTCATTTCGGATAGGTAACGTGTGGTGCATGGTGGTTTTCGATCTGGACTGTGAGGATATAGAGTATGGCTATCGCATGGACGGTCCGTTTGAGCCAAATGTCGGACACAGGTTTGATAAATCAAAAATACTTCTTGATCCATATGCCAAAGCTATTGGTGGACGCGATGTGTGGGGAACTAAGCCTGACTGGGATAATATATTCCAGCATCGTGGGCGGCTCGTTTTCGAGGATTTTGACTGGGAGGATGACTGTCCGTTAGAGATACCGATGGAAGATCTCGTTATCTACGAGATGCACGTGCGAAGCTTCACTGCGCACCCATCTTCTGGTGTAAAACATCCTGGTACCTTCGCGGCAATAACAGAAAAAATACCGTACTTAAAAGAGCTTGGAGTCAACTGCGTTGAGCTAATGCCGGTCTACGAGTTTGATGAGTTTGAGAACAGTAAACCAAACCCTGTAACTGGTGAGATGCTCTATAATTATTGGGGTTATAGCACTGTGGGATTCTTTGCGCCTAAGACTGGTTTTGCTGCCACAGGGCGTTTCGGTATGCAGGTTGACGAGCTAAAATCACTAATCAAGGAACTCCACGAAAACGGTATTGAGGTCATTCTTGATGTTGTGTTTAATCACACGGCCGAGGGCAATGAGTTGGGTCCGACCATCTCATTTCGCGGTATAGATAACCAGACATATTATATGTTGACACCTGAAGGTTATTACATGAATTTTTCAGGGTGTGGCAATACGCTTAACTGCAACAACCCGATTATGCGGAATATGGTGCTCGACTGTCTCCGATACTGGGCATCGGAGTATCACATAGATGGCTTCCGATTCGACCTTGCGGCTATATTGGGGCGTGATCCCTGGGGGGTGCCACTACCAAGCCCACCTCTTCTTGAGACACTGGCGTTTGATCCTGTACTCGGAAAGTGCAAGCTGATCGCAGAGGCATGGGATGCTGGTGGGCTCTACCAGGTAGGGTCGTTTCCGGCATACGGACGTTGGGCAGAGTGGAATGGTAAGTATCGTGATGATCTTCGTAAGATGTTGAAAGGTGATATGGGTATGCTTGGTGCAGTTGCCCAGAGATTACAAGGATCACCTGACATGTATGAATACAGCGGCCGTGGACCATCTGCGTCAATAAACTTTATAACGTGTCATGATGGCTTTACGCTTTATGACAGTTTTTCGTATGACGACAAACACAACGAGGCTAACGGTGAGGACAACCGTGATGGTGGAAACGACAACCACAGTTGGAACTGTGGGTGGGAGGGGACTACCGATAACCCTGATATAATCGCTCTTAGAAAGCAGTTAGTCAAGACTGCGTTGGCAGTTCTTATGTTAAGCCGTGGAGTCCCGATGATACTTATGGGGGATGAGATCGGCCGCACAAAGAATGGTAACAACAACACATATTGCCAGGACAACGAGCTCAACTGGTTAGACTGGTCTCTTCTTGAGACTAATGATGATCTGTTCCGGTTTTCAAAAAACATCATAGCGTTTAGAAATGCTCACCCAGTATTGCGATACCACGAGCATTTTCATAATGCTGATCTTGTGGGGAGTGGTTGTGTTGACATCAGCTGGCATGGTACTCAGGCATGGAAAGCTGACTGGTCTGGTACAAGTAGAGCTATAGCCTTTATGTTATGCGGAAAGCACGCCAAAGGTGGTACAGTAAATGACGACCGGATCTACGTTGCAATAAACACATATTGGGACGCACTTGATTTTGAGTTGCCGACTCCTCCTAAAGGAGCAAAGTGGCATGTGGCGGTCAACACCAGTATGCCTTCCCCTGAAGATATTTATGAATTTGGAATGGAGCCTGAGTTGGGCAACCAATCGAACGTTCTGGTTGGGTCGCGTTCGATTGTAGTTCTTGTGGGCAAATAGCTAAAATATTAACGACATATTGATAATCTAAAACTGACCCCCTACCGCCTGTAATGCGGGAGGGTCGGGGAGTCGGCTTTAACTACCCCATCATCCTGAAACAAGTTCAGGATGACGAGGGCGGCATCAGCAACGAAGGCGGTAACAGGATGACGTAAGAAGAATCCGGGATGACAATGTAATTTTTTTCTGTAACTTCACAAAAAACTTTTATACTGAAGTTGTCGTTTGAAGGCGAGGTTTTTTTAATCCCATTAATGAGACAATAAATTAGTTTTATATAACGGAGGTTGATATGACATTCAGTGCAACACTTGAGGAGACAGGTAGTGACGCGAGGATATTTTTAAAAGGAGAGCTTGATGCTAGCTCAGCGCCTCAGTTTAAAGATGCCGTAGAGCAGGCTGCGGCTAAGAGTCCTAAGCGTTTAATCCTCTTTATGAACGAGCTTGATTTCATGGCGAGCGCAGGTTTGAGGATACTTATATTCGCGAAACAAAAAATGGGACAAGGTGTGGGTATTTATGTCATCGGTTGCAAGGGACCGGTTCTGAACACCCTAGAAATGAGCGGTTTCCACAGGAGTGTGTATGTTCAAGACACTTATTCAGAGTAGGGAAAATTATGGAACCGATGACATTTCCGGCCTCGCTTGATTCTTTAAGCCCCTTAAGGAAGTATGTTGGTGATGCTGCCGAGGGTACTGGGTTGAGTAAAGAGGCTACATACAAACTTCAACTTATTGTCGATGAGATAGCGACGAATATTATTTCTTATGGCTATGGCGATTCCGGTCTTTCTGGTGACATTATCATAGCAGGAGAGGTATTGGACAATAAGCTACGGATAACACTAGAGGATACTGGCCGGGAATTTGACCTAAGCAAAAAGGAATTACCTAGTGAGGATGATCTTGAAAAACCACTTGAAGAGCGTGAAATTGGTGGCCTAGGGATTTTTCTGACTATGCGCGATGTGGATAATTTCAACTATAAGCGCATAGGTGATCGTAATTATAATATTTTTGAAATGTATATAAAGGAACATGATGTTCCATCTAATAAGTAGCAAAATCAGTAAGGTTTAGAGTGAGTTTTAAGAAAATTATTCACAGGAGGCAGTGATATGGGTGGCAATGTGAAAAAAATCGCTATTTTGATTGAGAGTGATTACTACGAACCAGAGATGTGGTATTATAGAAGTCGTTTTGCTGAAGAGGGTATAGAATTACATTTTTTGACTCGGCTCTGGGGGCAACAAATGATTACTTTCACAGGTCATGAGTATCAAATCCCTTTTGACTGCAACGAGAGTTTTGAGGGGATGCCTGATGAAGAGCTGAGGAGTTATGCGGCAATAATAGTCCCTTCTGGTATGGTCTCTGACAGGCTCCGGTATACCGAGGATGTGAACAGGATTCCACCTGCTACAGAGTTTCTAAAGCGTGCCTTTGCCGATAAGAGTATACTTAAGGGGATTATCTGTCATGGGATGTGGCTTGTAGCACCATCATGCGAAATAATCAAAGGTAGGCGGGTCGTAGTTCACAACAATCTAATCGGTGACGCAAAGGCTTATGGCGCGGTTTATGTAGATGAGGACGTTGTTGTTGACAACGATCTGGTTACTGCTCGTTCTGGTGCACATTGTCACTTGTTTGCCCGAAAAATAATCGAGCTTTTGAACCAACACTAAACTTAAAATCTATTTATTATTCGAGAGGACATAATTGATCAAAAAAGCTCTTATTTCACTCATTATTTGTCTGCTTATGCTTGGATTGACCGCCACTGCCTGGGGCGATATGTCCTTTGGAGAAGGAACTCCAAAGCATTACGCACTTGATGCCAAAGTGAATATCGCTATGGTCTTATGGCGGGGGGAAACACCTGCTGAAATAGGTTTTATAAACGGACTGACAAGAGAAAGAGGATCTTATGTAAATGTCTCGACATTTGATGCCAAACAGGACAAAGAGGAACTCAAAAGGATTGTAGATGGACTCGACAAATCAAAATACGACCTTATCTATGCGTTTGGCACGACTGTTTCAACTCTCCTGAAAGAAAAAATCACAGATATACCGATTGTTTTTAATGTCGTGTCGCGTCCGGTCAAGAGCGGTATAATCAATAGCTGGGAGAGTTCTGGTAACAACCTTACGGGGCTTTCTGGTATGGCTCCAATGGACAGTGTTTTCAAAACTCTGTCGTTGATTCTGCATATACGGAAATTGGGATTTGTCTATAATTTGCAAGAGACCAACTCGGTTATACAGAAGAAAGAAATAGAGACAATTCAATACAAATACGGCTTTGTGTTAGTAGACGCACCCATAGAAAACGTTGAAAAGATTGAGGAAACATTGATGCGTCTCATAGACGCCAAGGTCGACGCTGTGATGTTCCCGTCTGATTCCATGGTAATATCCAACGCTGACAGGCTGATTTCGGTACTCAACAAGCACAAAATCCCCACAATTGTAGCTGTGCCACAAATGGTGAAGGAACACGGTGCGCTCTTGTCACTTGGGGCAGACTACTACAAGCTCGGTATGCTGGCGGCACAAAACGCGCTACAAATATTTGACGGTCAGAAACCTACAGATATTCCGACGAGAACTGTCGACAATCTAAAGCTTACCGCTAATTTCGATACAGCCCAGAAACTCGGTATCACCTTTCCCGTCCAAGTGATAAAGAATGTGGACGAAGATAAAATGGCTGTCGCTGAAGTGAAAACCGGATCAAAGGGCTTTCTTCATTCAATATTTTCTGAGGAAACGTTTGTCGTCATCCGTGCGATAATACCTTCTTTTACTATCGTTTTTATTGGTTTTCTCTTAGCAAAAGTAGGTATGGCACTCGACCAGAAGACTATCTCGAACCTGATCTACTACATATTTTCACCCTGCCTTATATTTTCGTCACTTCATAAGCGTGCCTTTGATATGAGGGAATTTGGTGTAATCGCCGGATCTGTGGTGTTGCTTATTCTGCTGATGGTACCCTTTGCGTATTTAGCCAAAAAAAAAGCACGGGTCAAGGAAAATGGTTACTATCTACCCATAATATTCATGAGTACTGGAACGATTTCCCTACCTATAGCGCTTCTGCTTTACGGCAACGAGGGACTCTCTAAGGCGATTCTGTTCCACATGGTAAACATCGTTTTGCTATACTCTGTCGGGGTATTTCTTGTTAGGGGCAAGTTCGACATCAAGCAGATCCTGAAAATACCATCACTTAATGCCGCATTGTTGGGTATATTGGTTGCCACATTACCGGTCAGTGTCTCAGGGGATACGAGGGAGTTTTTATGGCTTATCGAAAAGGGTGTGGATTTAGTCGGGCTGGGCGCGATTCCTTTACTGATATTGAGTTTTGGATATTCACTTAACAATACAAACCTTTCAGACTTAATGGATGGCTTCTCTGGAGGTTCATTAAGAATACTGCTTGCGCCTGTATTCGCTTTTGCAATAGTATACTTTTTTAGAGAAGTGGGTTGGATGAGTATGGAGAAAGGTTACGATCTTTTAGGATACTTAGATCTCAGAACCACCGAGGCAATAATCGTGCTCAACTCAGCAATGCCAGGACCGATCATGGCATACCTTCTAAACGTTAAGTTTGACAACTGTCCAGAAAAGGCGGCCGCAATGCTTTTCTTTGGTTCGATTGTGGGTATCTTGACGATACCTATAGTTCTGCATCTAATAAATATATTTATTTTTCAGTAAATTTATGCACGCAATCTTGAACCCAAATAACAAGGAGATCTACTATAGTGTTTCGTTCTATTAAAACTACAATGCTGCTTTTAATCATCGGTATTCTTATAGCAACTACCGTTTTGGTGATGCTGATCACACAACGTGAATTTAAAACAACCTTGACAAATGCTGAGGAGCAGTCGGTGAAGAATGTGTTGCACCTTACGATACTTGACATAAAGAATGAATATGATGATCTGCAATTATTTAAGAAGCGTGCGCTTGATGCCCGCAAAAAGTTTCTAAAAGACACTACGGCTATTGTTGTAGATAATATTAAACACCACTACGATATGTCAAAAAAAAAGATATTATCTACTGCTGTCGCAAAGAGGCTGGTTCTTGAAGAGACTAAGGGGTTCAGGTACGGTAACGATTATTACTTCACTATTTTCAACAAGGACTTAGTCGCAATCTCTCACCCAGACCCAAAATTTATGGGGATGGATATGTCAGATCTGAAGGACGCTAAAGGGAACTTAGTAAGTCGTGACACACAAGCCATTGCTATGTCTGGTGGCGGTTTTTACTCATACTGGTGGAAAAGGCTAGGTGCTGGCGAGCCTTTGGAGAAACTTGGTTATTACAAATACTTCTCACCGTGGGAATGGAAGGTTGGGGCAGGGATGTATTTAGATGATATAGAGGAGGAGGCCAGAGCTATAATGAAGTCGAATATTAAGCATTTGAAGGTCAACCTCTCAAACATTCGACTTGCGAAAACAGGTTATATTTTTATTTTTAACGGTAGCAAGGATATGATAATACACCCGAAATTAGATACCGAAGATATCTCGTTCCTTAAGGATCCGAAGACAGGACGAATGATAATTGATGAACTTATCGAGACGGCGAAGACTCCGGGCAAGCCACTTGAATACGCCTTGAACACAGGTAAATACAGTAGGTTAAAAGAATCTTATATTACGTATTATGAACCTCTTGACTGGTATATTGCATCTTCAGTATATAAAGATGAGCTGAGAATGCCCGCAAAGAAGCTCATCTTGCGGCAGATTTACATTATTACATTGATTCTTATCATAAGTGTTATTATCACATATTTTCTTGTGAAAAGATTCACAAACCCTATCATGTGTCTTGCAAAATACGCGAAAGACCTTTCTGATCACGGTTTTGTATCTCAAGAACACATGAAGTCAGCCATTTCCACCTTCCCGCTAAAATACAAGGATGAGGTTGGAAAACTTGCGGAGTCCTTTATTCACATGGAGCGCTCGCTTGGTGTCTACATTGAAGAGTTGAAGGAGACTACAAGTGCTAAAGAGAAGATCCAGAGCGAGCTGAGGGTCGCCGCAGACATTCAGATGAGCATGGTTCCACATGTTTTTACGACGATACCGCAGCGTTCTGAGGCAGAAATATACGCTACATTATTACCTGCAAGAGAAGTTGGAGGAGACCTGTATGACTTCTACCTGCTTGGTGAGGACGAGCTTTTCTTCACTGTTGGTGATGTCTCTGATAAAGGTGTCCCCGCGGCACTTTTGATGGCTGTGACAAAGACACTCCTAAAGGGTTTTGCAGAGTCCGCCCGCCCACCGTCAGACCTACTTAGCAGGGCTAATTCTGAGCTTGCGGCAAATAATCCGTCACTTATGTTCGTGACCTTATATTTTGGTAAGCTAAATCTTTCCACTGGTGAGCTTGCTTTTTCTAATGCTGGTCACAACCCACCACTTATAATAAAGAAAAGCGGTAAGGTAGAATGGCTTAAGTTACCACCGGGGCTTGTTCTCGGTGTGGATATGGACACACCATACATAACAGAGAATATTCATCTTGAGCTGGGGGATACAATAGTGGTTTACACCGATGGTGTCACCGAGGCTATGAATGAGAAAAGGGAACTATTCTCTGAAGAACGTTTGCTGAAAACGCTTGAGGATAATTCAACGAGTACGCCAGAAGAAATCGTCAACGCAGTGATGGGCGCGGTAAAGGAGTTCTCAACAGGGGTTGAACAGTCTGATGATATAACTGTTCTAGCCATTCGTTACAAGGGATGACATTACCAACGCTCGTTGTGAACCCGTGCTTCATTGAATCTGTTTGATGGCGCTTTGCTCTCGACAGGATAGCCGACTGGTATCAAGCAGAGTGGTATTACGTAATCGGGAATGTCGAGCAGTTTTTTCATATTAACAACACGGTCTTCGGTGGGGAATATGCCCGTCCATACAGCGCCAAGGCCGAGTGCGTTTGCGGCAATAAGTATATTTTGTGATGCCGCCGAACAGTCTTGTACCCAGTATCCATCGCACCTGTCGAGCCTTAGATCACCACAAACCAGGATTGCTACCTGTGCTTGTAAAAGCATTTTAGCGAACGGGTGAAACCGTGTGATATGCTCTAGGGTCTCACGATCTTTTATGATGATGAAGTGCCATGGTTGTTCATTCGCGGCAGATGGCGCGCTCATGGCAGCCTCAAGCATTTTCTCTATAAGTTCGTCAGAGACTGGTTCAGACGTATACCTCCGTATGCTTTTTCTTGTCAATATGGCCTCAAGTGCGTCCATTTTTGCCTCCGTCTTTAAGTTAATTGAACTATATTATGGTTTTACTCTATAATTTACCGCACTAAAGTTCCAAGGTTGCGTTTTTTCAGATAATGCTTGAAAAAAGAGGGTGACTCCGCTTAATATGGATGTTCTAGACATCAAAAATTCACTGCCGCGAATGGTAGCTACTTGGAGAGGAGTCACTCATGAATACATTTCTATCACTATTTAAAAAAAATATCAAGGAAACTTGCACCTAGAGGGTGTCAAGACTTAACAAACTTGTTCTTTGACAATTGAATATACAGCTACGACGGGGAGTATTATAGTCGGGAGAAGGTCTACAGCATCGGATTCGGGTTCAAAACAGTGAAGCTTTCCGGACGGAGCGAACAGCTCTATATCGTTGGGGTAAAGGGTTGCGGTACGAAACGGATTTTCGGCATCCCTGATTTCCAATACTACGCTATAGCCGACGGCTTAAAAGCGATTTTAGCGCTCTTCGGGAAGGGCATAAATATAAAAAACAGTAAAAAAGAAGAAAACTTACAGATGGCTCTGCTACTGTGATTTTTTTTGGGGGATCTCTAGGTATTTATTCACTTGATTATATGGATAAAAATTGGTATTATCAGTGTTATGAATATAATGGACAGGTTTACGATTAAATCAAAAATAATGTTATTATTACGAGTGCTTATCATTACGGTTGCGCTTTTTTCTTATGCTCGGGCGCGTGTATGTCATGCCGGTGCGGAGGAGGACGCGCTCAAATTCGCTATTGGGACGTACAACGACGGTTTTTATGACACGGCGGAAAAGGGTTTCAAGGATTTTATCCAGAAGTACAAGCACAGCAAAAACCGCCCCTATGCGCTTTATCTGCTTGGTGTCACTAAGTTCATGAAGGATGACTATAAAGGTACAAAGGCGATCATGACAGAAATGATCCAGCTTTACCCGAAGGATGAGAGGGTGCCGGCGGCGCACTATTTCCTCGGGGAGGCGTGTTACATCACCGATGATTATAAGGGCGCGCGCAAGTCGTATAAGCAGGTGTACAAGAAGAAGCCGAAGGGGATAGCGCGTGAGACTGTGCTGTTCAGGCTTGGTGAACTGAATTTCCTCGCGGATGACTTTGAGGGCGCGAAGCATGTGCTCGGTGAGCTGACAAAGCATTACAAAAAATATCAGCATATTTTCACCGCCCGCTTTTACCTCGCGTTCAGTTATTACTATACAGCTGATCACAAAAACGCTCTTGGTGAGTTTAAATACTTGTTGTCAAAACCGAAATTGCTTAAGAATCGTATACGTGATATCCTCTATTTTGGGGCTAACAGCGCGTTCGCGATCAAGAAGTACAAAAGCGCCGGACTATATTATAAAGATTTTTTGAGCAGGACGAAGAACGATAAGCGGCGACCTGACGCGCGATACTTTTACGCGATGAGCCTATACCTCTCCAAAGATACCGATGGCGCGCTCAAGGAGATGAAGCGTTATGAAAAGGACTACCCGAAAGGTAAGAATATTTCTACTGTTCTCGAGCAGCTGTCGCAGTTGTCTTTTGAGCGTGAGGACTATAAAGTAGCGAACCGGTATTTTGAAAAGCTGATTGCCAAGTACAAAAAATCACCAAAAATTAATGACTGGCAGTTAAAGAGCGCGTGGTGTTATACAAACCTGGATGACCATAAGAAGGCGTTAGCGATATATGATGAGGTAGGGGGAAAGACAAAGGATAAGAGGCTGAAACTTGATATCATGTTTCTTAGCGCGGAGTCGAATTACTTAATAAAAGAGTACAAGAAGGCTCTCACTATCTATGAGAAGTTGAAGGGTGTCAAGCGATACAGAAAAAGCGCTCTGCTCAAGCTCGCGAATTCTCACTTTTATCTGAATGATTACTCTGCGGCAATAAAGTACTACTCCGAATATGTCAAGGCGTACCCAAAAAAACTGAGCAATGAGATATTTATGAACTTCGCGATATCTTTGCAGGCTGAGAAGAGAAACAAAGAAGCGTTGGTTTATTATGAGAAGCTCATAACTCAAAAGAATAAGAGCGGTTATTACAAGGCGGCACTTTATAACGCCGCAATATTATACGATGAAATCGGTGATCCTGAGAGCCTGAAAAACGCGCTGGTCAAGTATGTCGCTCTAAAAGATGTTGAGGTGCCACCATATTTTTACTTAAAGCTCGCTACTGCTTATTATGAGAGCGATGAGTGGGATAACGCGATCAAGTATTATCAGCTGTCGATGAAATCAGGTGAGCAGTCATTGATGGGGGCGGGCCACTTGAAGCTCGCCGAGATATATTATTTAAAAAACAATATTGAAAAATCGCTTGAGCATTTTGAACTCGCTGAAACGGATTTTCCGGTAGAGGAGAGCGCGGCGGAATTAAGCTTGATATACATAAAGAAAGCTAATATTTATGAGAAACTAAGCGAGTGGAAGCTAGCACGTGATGAATACGCGAAGGTCGCGAAGATTAGCGAAGATGAAAAACTGATCAAAATAGCTAGGGATCGCATAATAGAAGTGGAAAAAAAGCTCGCTCCACAAGCAGGTGTTGAACAGGAGTGAGTCAAGCAATAAAAATCATGAGAGCGACTCTCGATGATCTTGATGATATTTTGATGATAGAGAACAGATCATTCTCTTCTCCATGGTCTAGGGATATGTTTTCGCAGGAGTTTAAGGAGGGGAGCTATGCGCACGTCTTTATCGCAAAGCCCTTGTCAGGGTGTTCGGTAAAACCCCTAGCCGAGAATCGGCTCCTTGGTTACATCTGCGTTTCTATGCTGTTTGATGAACTGCACATCCTGAATATCGCTGTTGATATACCGTGCCGCCGCTTAGGGGTTGCCACTGCGCTTCTTCACTTCACTCTCGACTACGCAAAGGAAAACGGAGTGAAATCGGCGTTCTTAGAAGTGCGTCAGTCACATACAGTAACGATAGGTATTTATGAGAAGCTTGGTTTTGTCGCGATCGCGTGGAGAAAAAAATACTACTCCGACAATGGAGAGGACGCCATTGTCATGTTAAAAAAGATGAGTGAGGTGTAAGTGATAGAATTTATAAGTGATAATATTCGTTATGTTCTGCCGCCTGTTGTCGGGTTTTTCATTGGGCTTGTTACTAACGGGCTCGCTATTTTTATGTTGTTCCACCCATATAAGGAAAAACGGCTTTTTGGACTCAGGATTCCCTTTACTCCAGGTGCGATACCACGCGAGCATAAACGTCTTGCGAACAAGATCGCCAATACGATCTGCGAGCATCTGCTGACTAACGATGAGATTGCTCGTGGGCTTGAGCGTTCTGAGGTGAAAAGCTATATGTTACAGGTCTTTAGTGCTGGTTTTGATTCTCTTTTAAATCAGGACCTCCCCAGCCTCGCGTCGATTGTCCCCGCTGGTTTTGAGGAGGATTTCAGTGAGTTTCAGGAGAGTATGATCAAAAAGCTTTCAACAGAGATCAACAAAATCGTTGACAGCGATACCGCGGCGGATATTATCAGGCATTTTGTAGACCTTGAGGTCGATAGGATACTTGAGTTCCGCCTTGACAGCCTAATTGACAAGGGGCATATCGGTCGCCTTGAGGAGGTCATCAAGGGAGTAGTATCTAAAGTCTACCATTCCATCGGACTGAAAGATAAGGCTTTCTCGGTTATCAATTCCCAACTCGATGAGCTCATATTCAGCACAAAGAAAGTTAATGAGATATTAAGTGAGGATATGCAGGATGTCATAGAAAAAAATGTGCTCGAGCAGACACGC
>JAJRXV010000223.1 GCA_024276115.1 Deltaproteobacteria bacterium | reverse complement strand
CCTCACCTTCCATCCGCGCTCTGATTGCATTACCCTCACCGATACCGGCCTGCTTCTGCTTTTCCGCCTCTGCCTGCGCCTGTAAGATGACCTCGTTTTTCGCTATCTCAGCCGGTACGATCTTTTCAGCGGTCTGCTTTGCCGACTCCATCGTCCGCCTTGCCTCTTCAGCTATCTTCTGCGCTCTATACGCTTCTTCGCTCGCCTCGGCGGCGCGGACTTTTTCCGCCACATCACCGAGTTTTTTCGCTTCAGCCTGCTTTACCCGAAGCCCCGCGTCTGATTCGGCGATATGCGCCGCGGCGAGGTTTTCACCCTTGACCGCTTCAGCGTTAGCCTGCGAAACTTTGATCCGTTTTTCCCGGTCCGCCACCGCCTCACCGGTCGCGCCTTTTCTTTCCTCTTCGGCTATATCTATCTTCGCTTGGTTTTGCTTTTCCGCCGCCGCTTTCTTACCGAGAGCCTCAATATAACCAGACTCATCGTTTATGTCGGTGATGTTGACGTTGATGAGATCGAGCCCGATTTTTTTGAGCTCAGTCTCGATGTTATCCATCACCTTGTTCTCAAATTTTTCACGCTCGGCGTTGATCTCCTCGATCCTCATCGTCGCGATCGTCGCTCTCAACTGCCCAAGGATGATATCCTCCGCGAGCCTTTCTATCGCCTTTGGTGTCTGCCCCAACAACCGCTCGGCCGCGTTGACCATGATCGCCGGAAGTGTCGAGATGCCGAAAGTGAACCGGGACGGGATATCAACACGGATATTCTGTAACGACAACGCTTTTTCCAGCGCGATATCGATCGTCATCGGGGTCAGGTCAAGAAACTCATGGCTCTGGATGAATGGCCAGACGAATGTCGCCCCACCATGAATACAGTTCGCCGATTTACCTTTTCCGACCTTACCGTATTTGACCAGAATCCTGTTTGACGGACATTTTATGTACCGCTTCATCGCCGCCAGGAACGAAAAGAACGCTACTAATACAAGTACAACAAGTACAATAATCCATTTATCCATTATAATTTCCTCCTTGTTTTTTTATTTATTCTTTTGTTACTACGAGTTTCGCGCCCGCGACCTCAATCACTTTTATTTGGGCGCCACGCGCGATCGTCTTTTTTTCCCTTGTGACAGCTTCTACCTCTACAAGCCTGCCCTGAATTATTACGCTTATTTTACCGCTCCCGCTCATCTCCTTAGGGATGCTGATCGAGACTGTCCCTACCGCTCCGACAGCGTTCTGGATAGCTAACGTCCCCTCGTTCTTTAGTAGCGCGAGCCCCTTCATCACCATCATCACGACGAAGACAAACAGCATTCCGACAACAGTGCCGCCAAAGACAGACGGTAGTGTCGAGTACCCGCGCTCAAGCATAGCGAGCCCGCCCCAACCGAACCCCATGAAGAACGCGATCAGGTTTCTGATAGTGAAATACCCCATGACCGAATCAAAGTCACCGTCACTGTCACCGTCGTGAATATCTCCGTGCATGTCGCCACCCGCGTCAGTGTCGCCGTCGATATCGGCACCGGCAAAAAAAACGAGCGCCATTTGAAACGTGAACAGAACAGTCGAGAGTACCGCGATAGCCCAAAACAGTTTTTCGTTGTTTGAAAGCGCACCCCACCAGCCTTCCATAAGAATCCCCCTATTATAAGTAGTTATTTTTGTATAAATGCAATGTAGAAAAACTCAATTAATTATATCGGCTATTATTGATATTTCAAGGGATGTTGTCAGAAAAAGCAATAATTATTTGTCTTCAAAAAACTATTACGGAGTTTATTCGCTTTCGCTCAGAGTTTTACTCCTGGGTTCCCGATTAAAACCTCGGGAATGACGTGGCGTGAAAGCTGTATATTTGATTGCCATGTTAATGCTACCTCAAAACTTCCGCACACTCCCTTAAACGGGTAACTTTGCCTTGCGAAGGAGGGAACAATTCCCCCTTTTCGCTTTTGCCCCCAAAACCAGAGCGCACGAATACAGTAGCAATATTAACCTGCTACACATGTCAGCGTACTTTGGCACGCTTATTGCTCACTATACAACTTAGACGCAACAAAACGAGGAGACACGATATGTTCGCAGGATTATACTCATCAACTTCAGGAATGCTGGCGCAAATGAAAAACATGGATACAATATCTAACAACCTCGCCAACGTCAATACATCAGGATTCAAAAAGAACATAAGCGTGTTCAGATCGTTTTATGATTCCTCGATCAACGCGACAGCAGGGGAGTTGACTTCAATGGGTACTACTCTACAGAACAGAGATACAAACAGCATGGCGATCGTTGAGACCTCAGTGGTCGATTACAGCGCCGGCGCTGTAAAAGAGACAGGCAACCCGCTGGACATAGCGTTTATCGGTGATGGTTTCTTCGAGTTGCAGGGCGCTGATGGTGAGACATTCTACTCCCGCGCGGGCAGGTTCGAGCTGAATCAGGATGGTGAGATAGTAAACCCCGCCGGCTACAAGCTGATGGGTGAGATCGGACCGATGATAATCGGTGACGGTTCTGGAGCTATCGGGGGTAAGGGGATAAACATCGATGAGACAGGTCTCGTGACTGTCGGTGACGAAGAGGTAGACAGGGTGAGCGTTATCAGGTTCGTTGACAACAACAGGTTGCAAAAAATCGGTGGCAACCTATTGACTAACGCTGACGACGCGAATATCTCTAGCGAGCCGTTTGAAGGCAGACTTTATGCCGGTCATATCGAGGTGTCAAACGTAAACCCGGTTCTTGAGATGACAGAGATGATTACTACCACCAGAGCTTTTGAGGCGTACCAGAAGGTGATCCGGGCGATAATGGACGACACGACAGAAAAATCGATCAACATGATCGGAAGAGTAAGGTAAGGAATGATGAATGATGAATTAAGGATTATGAATTTATATGTTTTTGTCGCCCTGAACTTGTTTCAGGGACTACGGTAGAGAGTTAATAATTAAAATTAAAAATTTTCAGGAGGTAACTAAATCATGATGCGAGCTCTTTGGACATCCGCTTCAGGGATGGCGGCACAACAGCTCAATGTTGACATCATTTCGAACAACATGGCTAACGTGAATACAGATGGTTATAAAAAACAAAAGGTGGATTTTCAGGATATGCTTTATCAGACGCTAAAATCTCCAGGCACCGCGACATCCAGCGGTACTGTCGCTCCGTCCGGCATACAGGTAGGGCTCGGTTCATCTGTTGTCGCTACCACTCGTCAGTTTTCGCTCGGTAACTTCCAGGAGACCTCCAACCCGCTTGACCTAGCTATCGAGGGGGACGGATTTTTTCAGCTTGAGCAGCCTAACGGTGACATAGCGTACACAAGAGCTGGCTCGTTCAAACTAGACGCGGAAGGTAACGTCATCAACTCAGAGGGGATGAAAATGTCGCCTAACATAGCGATACCGTCATCATCTATCGAGATAACGGTTGCCGCTGACGGTACAATATCAGTACTAAATGGCGAGACTAACCTCATAGAGACAGTCGGTACGAGCGTTCAGATAGCGAGATTCTCAAACCCGGCGGGCTTAAAGAGCCTCGGGCATAATCTCTTCGTACCAACGGTATCATCTGGAGACCCGAGCGAAGGCACACCGGGCAGTGCCGGTCTTGGTGGGCTGGCGCAGGGATACATTGAGCTTTCTAACGTAAAGATAGTAGAAGAGATGGTGGCGCTGATCGCCGGGCAGAGGGCGTATGAAATATGCTCCCGTTCTATTCAGGCGAGTGATGAGATGCTTCAAACAGCTAACGCTCTAAAACGATAAAGGTAATTTAAATGGATTACAACGTAAATAAAAGTAATAAACTCTTTTTCATGACTCCCCGCAATGGCGCGGGGATCAAGCAGGTGTGCTTAATAGCAACCTATTTTCTCCTAGTTACCCTTTTGCTGTCGGGGAGCGTATTTGCCCAAACTCCCCGTTTAGTGTTCCCCGACAGCAGTCAGGTAACGTCAAGCAGGATATACCTGTCTGATATCGCCTATCTTACTCAGCCCGGCACGCTGACGCAAAACAAGATGAAGGGGATCATGGTAGCGGTAGCGCCGAGCCCGGGGAAGGTTCGGGTACTCAAGAGAAGGCAGATAGTGCGCATACTCAGAACCCGTGGCATAACAGAGAAGAACATAACTCTCGACCTGCCGGAAAAGATACTGGTCAGCAGAAAATTTGTGTTTTTTGACAAAAACAAAATAGAGCGTTTGATAAGAGATGAGCTATTGCAGAGGAATTTCATCGATGAGAAAAACAGCGAGTTTGAGATATATGAGATACAAAAAGATGTAAGACTCCCTGTCGGCAAGGTGACCAAGCGGGTGAAGATGCCTAACAATCTCAGAGCGGATAACAGGTTCTGGGTATCGTTTTTTGTTGATGGCAAGCTGAAAAACCGGATCTGGGCGCGCGGTAGCATAAAGAGGCATATCGATGTCCTCGTAGCGAACAGGGATATAAAAGTAAACGATAAGATAACCGCCGATGACTTAAGCTATACAACGATGAACCTGCTTGAGCTGAACGGTGATTATTTTACAAATATCAGGGCAGTCGCGAACAAAAGAGCTGCTGTAAACATCTCTAGCGGCATGTTGATAAAAAAGAGAAGCATCGACAGTTTCGCGGCGGTAAAGGCCGGAGATCTAGTCACCATAATGGCTGTGATGAAAAACATGACAATCAACGCTTACGGTAAAGTTCTGACGCATGAGGGTTCCATCGGGGAGACAGTAACAGTAATGAACGTAGACTCGAAGGAAAAACTTCAGGCGGTGGTTGTGAGCAATAAAATCGTAAAAGTCGAGGTGTATTAATATGAGAAAAGATATAGCGAAAAAAACGACACTCATTCTGACTGTTTCGCTGGCGGCGCTCCTAACAGCTTCCTGCTCGAAGAAGCCAAAGACAGTGAACCTGAGACCAGAGCCGAAAAAAACGCTCGTACTAGAGAAGAGTATCAGCATAGACGATTATCTCAACCGGAAAAAAGAAACTACAGAGGGGATCCCTGACGAGGTGCTGACTGAATCGCTATGGGATGAGACATACTCCACAGGGCTGCTCTTTGTGGATCACAAGGCGCGCCACGTTGGCGATATCATCAAGATCAATATAGTAGAGTCATCCAGCGCGGAGAAGAAAGCGTCCACAAAAACGTCTAGAAACTCTTCACTCGACGCCGGTATCGATACTTTTCTCGGTATCCCGTCAAACATGGGGGTGAAAAACTTCCTCGGCACAGGGCAACCGTTCTCCCCGAACCTCAAAGCGAATTATAAGAACAGCTTTGACGGCTCTGGCACTACTACCCGCTCGGGCAAGATAACAGCGATCGTCTCAGCGCAGGTGGTCGAGGTGTTAGCGAATAAGAACCTCAAGGTGCGGGGTCATCGTGAGATAAAGGTGAACAACGAGAACCAGATAATCATGATAGAGGGTATCATCAGGCCGCAGGATATCGATGAGGCGAACAGCGTAAAATCTACATCTATCGCGAACGTGCGGATTGAGTACTTTGGTAAAGGCGTGATCGGGGATAAACAGAGAGTCGGCTGGCTTTCAAAATTCTTCGATGTTATCTGGCCATTTTAAGGGCATGTTGCCCATACACGATAACTTAATCAGGGAGGAAAGAACAATGGAATCGAAAAACATAATGAAGACAAAAGCATACTTAAAGAAGAAATTGACGTTACTGGCGAAACAAAGGCTTGAGGGAGTAGCAAACAGTAAGTTCAATATTGGTGATAGCGTAAAAAATAACACTAACTTTAATATTACACATCTGTCCGGTGAGCAGGGGAAGTAGCCGGGAACGGTTATTACGAGGGGAAAAATGAAAACTATATTCAAATACATAAGCTTTTTGATGATACTCGCGGCAGTAGCGATGCTCGTCTCACTCTCGGGGTGCTCAAACGATCCGGTAGGGACAGCCGGCACAAGCTACTCAGGGTATCAGATAGCGATCAGGGCAAACCCGGATCAGCTACGCTCAAACTCGTCTGACACAGCGCAGATCATGGTGGAAGTCTGGGACAAACATTATGTAGCCGTAGATGGAGCGACTGTAACGTTCTCGGTGACTTCGGGGAAATTGAGCGCCTCAACAGCTACGACGACAAAAGGGTTCGCGACTGTTATATATACGTCGGGCAACACTGACGCCACAGCTATCATAGCCGCGTCAGTGGAGAACATCATCGCGAAAGCTGAAATAGTTCAATACTATACAACAAAGTAAGACGGGATAAAAAAATGACTAAAATATATTTATACATATCGTTATTATTGGTTGCCCTGACATGCGGACTCTACTCATGCGCGGATAATACGCAAGAAGGACCGCTCGGACCAAGGCAGATAATCATTACTGTCTCCCCGACAGAGGTCGAACTCCTCCCGACTGAAACCCAAACATTCACCGCGGTCGGTGGTACAGGTACGTACTTCTGGGAAGTCTCTCAGGACGATATCGGCTCTATCGACTCAACAGGTGTTTTTACCGCGCACTCAGACGGTGAGGTCACAATAATCTGCACAGACACAGAAAGGCTTATCGGCGAGGCGAAAGTTATCGTCAACAAGAACACAGTGCGGGTAACGCCAGAAGCCCCAACGGTGGGATTCAAGTCTACATACACATTCACGGCGGCGGGCGGCACGAGCGAGACATACTTCTGGTCATGTGAGCCACCAACATTATACGGTACGATCTCCCAACAAGGGATATACACATCAAAATCAACAAACGGTCGCGTAGTCATCAAAGCGACTGACGGCTCAGACAACGTCGGTACAGCGCAGTTGACTATCAGGGATATATCGATCACGGTATCACCATCTGTCGTCGCGCTCGATGCCGGGGATACTCAGGAGTTCGAAGCGCTCGGAGGTACAGAGGAGTATTCATGGGTATCGTCTGACACATCGGTCGGGACTGTCGAGGCGACCGGCAGCATAGTCACCTTCACCGCCGTAGGGGAAGGGGCAACAACTATTACAGTAACAGACAGCGACAACTTCACCGGCAGCGCGAAGATCACAGTACTCCTCGCGGACACCACCGGTACGGTAGTCGTCTCTCCGACCTCAGTTTCTGTCGCGAAAGAGGGTACTTATCAGTTCGCGGCGGCTGGCGGAATCGGAACCACATACACATGGACAATAAGCGATCCGAGCCTCGGTACGGTCAGTTCTGACGGGCTCTTCACCGCAGGGAAAAACTCCGGTAGCGCGACAATAACAGCAACCGATCCTGTCGGGAACGTCGGCACAGCGACAGTAGCGGTCATCAACGAGACTATCAGCATCGCGCCGAGCAGCCCGACTCTGACAGTAGGCGGTACAGTGCAGCTGGTCGGTACCGGTGGTACGAGCCTCTACTGGTGGTCAACAACAGACTCGACAAAAGCGTCGTTAGCTACACAGACAGCCGCGTCCGCCACAGCGACCCTGACCGGTGTCTCATCAGGCAGCGCGACAGTATTCGCCGTGGACGACAGCGGTAACAGCGGCTCTGTGACAGTGACTGTCAAGGGGGCGTCACTTAGCGTAACTCCAACAACCGATTCTATAATGGTCGGAAACACAGCGGACTACCAGGTGTCCGGCGGAACATCGCCATACACATGGTCATCATCAAACACTTCTGTCGCGACGGTTTCTGGCTCTGGCAGTGTCGGGACTATGACCGGGGTGGCAGAGGGTACAGCAACAGTCATCGCGACTGACGCTGACGGGCTTGTCGGCACCGCGACACTTACGGTGACCGCGTCAACCGCGACCGCGGCGGTGGCGATATCACCAACGAGCGTATCAGTAGAAAAAACCGACACTTATCAGTTTAGCGCGACCGGCGGTACCGGAACATATACTTGGAATCTTAGCAACACCTCTGTCGGCAGTATCGCGGCAAGCGGACTATTCACCGCGAGTACGACTGTTGGTACAGCTACAGTCACAGTCACTGATTCTGGTGGCGACTCCGCGACTGCTACACTGAATGTTATCGCGGCGACTATAGCGGTAGCGCCGACAAACCCGACGGTCTCTGCCGGCTCCACGATTACTCTGGTCGGTACCGGTGGCGTAGGAAAATACTGGTGGTCGGTTAATGACATAAGCGTCGCGACAGTACCAACGCAGACGGCTACATCAGCGACAGTGGTCGTAACAGGTGTCGCCACAGGGACAACAACGCTATACGCGCTAGACGACAATGGCGACGTAGGCACAACAACAATAACAGTACCATAATCGGCATGATGCCGCGGTCAATATGTTAGCAAGGAACAAAGTTTCACACAAATTGAAAGTTTTATAAGTTATTATTTGACTTACGTTATCAAAAGAGGAGCCTTATTATGAAAAAAGCTATATTGACAATCACATTGATGCTACTGACCGCTCTCTCGATACCTGTACCTTACGCGCGGGCGGTGAGGGTAAAAGATATCGTCACGCTTGAAGGCGCCAGGAGCAATCAGCTCGTCGGTTATGGGCTGGTGATCGGTCTGAGCGGTACGGGAGATAAGAGCGGCACGGAGTTCACACTCCAGAGTCTGGTCAATATGCTCCAGAGGATGGGCGTAAACGTTGACAAAGATAAAGTAAATGTGAAAAATGTCGCGGCGGTTATAGTTACCGCGCAACTCTCACCCTTTGACAGGGTCGGAACAAAACTCGACGTGCTGATATCATCTATCGGTGACGCTAAGAGCCTCGCGGGTGGTACGCTTTTGATGACACCGCTCAAAGGGGCGAACGGTAAAGTATACGCTGTCGCTCAAGGACCTCTCTCGATCGGTGGCTTCAATGTCGCGACCGGTGGCGGTAGCGTGCAGAAGAACCATACAACTGTAGCGCGTATCCCTGAGGGCGCGATGATAGAGCGGAATATCGGTTCTAACACGTTCAACAGGGACTACTTTGTGTTGAACCTGAAAAACCCGGACATTACAACGGCGACAAGGCTTTCTAAAGCTATAAATATAAAGTTTGGAAGAGTGATATCAAAGCCGCAGAACATGACTTCGATAAAGATAGATATACCGAAGGATTATGAGCGGAAGAAGGTAACTCTGCTCAGCCTCATCGAGGAGATTGATGTCGTACCGGATATGGTGGCGCGGATCATCATGGACGAGCGCACCGGTACTGTCGTAATCGGGGAGAACGTAAGAGTCTCTACTGTCGCGATATCACACGGCAACTTGAGCATAACGATTTCGACGCGAGAGATTGTGTCACAGCCGCAACCGCTCAGTGAGGGCGTAACGGTCGTCACCGAGCAGGTGCAGGTGGCGGCGGTCGAGGAGTCAGGTAAGCTTATCACCGTACCAGAGTCAGTGACGATACGTGACCTAGTGCGTAGTTTGAACGCGATAGGCGTTTCACCGCGCGATATGATAGCGGTATTTCAGGCGATGAAAGCAGCAGGCGCGATACAGGCGGAATTAGTAATAATGTAGCAGTAGCGGGCATTAGCCCTGAGGAGGAAACTATGTCAAACCTAATTGAAGCATTGAACAGTACTTACAGATTGCCCAGCGCTATGGGGGGTATGAACAAGAAAGCGCCGATACTTGAACGGTTTAAAGCGTTGCTCAAGGAGACACAGGGCATCGCGCTCCCGAAAAAGGAGGAGGACGCTCTCTTCGTGTTGAAGGACAAGTCTGATAAGTTGGATAAGTCTGATAAGTCTGATAAGTCTGACAAGTCTGATAAGTCTGATAAGTTGGATAAGTCGGATAGCGCCCGCGATGAGGCGCTATTAAACGCCACAAGCCAGTTCGAGGCGATTTTTGTCAAGCTGATGTTGTCAGAGATGAAAAAGACAGCGGGTAAGAGTTCATTGATGGGCGATGACAGTTTCGCTACAGAGACCTACAATGAAATGCTCGACTCACAGCTGACTGAATCTATGGCGGCGACCGGTTCTCTTGGCATAGGAAGGGCGCTATACGACCAGTTGACAAGTAAGTATGGGATAGACCGTAATAAGCAGGGAGCTTTTATGAAGTTAATATAACTTTTTAAAATATATTTATGTTAAGTTTTTAACCCCTTTTACCGTAAAAGAGTGTACGGGGAGCAAAATGTGGGAAGAAACGCAGGTGAGAACGAAAATGAAAACAAGAGCGCAAAGAAAGTCTCAGATACTGTTTGAACGCGGCGTCAACATGGCGAAGCAGGAGTTAGAGCAGTCTATCTGGTACAACTTGAACATTGACCGACTCAACGAGCTTATTTCTTTTTGCATGGAGTATATCAGTTGTCACGAGGGTCTGGAGCCGATAGAAGAAGGTTGCAGATTCAGAGTTTGTGAGACTCATATCCACTCTAATTGATTTTTTGCTCAAAATGTATTATGCTGTTTGTTTGGCATAATATAACACTTTGACGGGTAAAAGGAGAAATAAATGAAAGTAAACAGTGGAAAAGGATCAACTAATGTTGAGCTTCAGATCCAAAAAACGGCGGTAAAGAAGAGTCAGGAACACGTGAGAACCGCGCCAAAGCCAACAGACAGTGGCGACAAAGTGCAAATCTCCCGGGCAGGTTCTGAGATCGCCAGGGCAAAAGAAGTTATTAATAATCAACCTGATGTTAGGGTCGAAAAAGTGCGGCAGGCTAAACGACAAGTAGATGAAGGAACTTACAAAGTCGATAGCGGTAAAGTCGCGGACAAGATCGTCAGGGAGAATATCTTAGATGAGATCTTATAGCTAAGCTTTAAGCTCCGTCAAGGAGGATTTACCGTGAACCCTTTAGTTAGCGAACTCTGTGAGTTGATAGAAGAAGACATGACTATTATCAATGAGTTGAAAAAGCTTTCTTTTCAAATGAAGGGGATTGCGGTTCAGCGCGATTTAAACGCCCTCGAAGAGAACAACGGCTTAAAAAGAGCCGCTCTCTTAAAGATGTTAGCCCTGCAAAAAAAGAAGGACCCCATCATCAGTAAACTTGCCCTAGAGGCCGGGCTCGGCCCCGACTCCTCACTTTATGACGTTTTGGAATCTGATACACTTGACGAAAATTCGCATAAGCGACTGTATTCGAGCTATTTGACTTTGCAAAAAGAGATCAACGAGTTAGACGATATCAACTCGCTTATCTCGATGATGCTGATAAGCTCATACAGGATACTTAAGACATCTATTGACATAATCAACCTCAACGGTACGACTGACGCGGTCTACTCGGGTGACACAAATGTCAAGTCAGCGAAGAAACGCTTGTACCTCAACAAGAAAGTGTAAATAATACCAAGTCGCGTTCAGACGAGCAACAAGGCGGCAAGGAGGAGGCGACTGAGGCGTACATGGTTAGTACGTTGAAGGAGCTGACGACGAAGCCAACGCAGTTACTCTTTTGAACACAGATTGGTATAAATAAGCAGGGGACAAAATGCCAAATATTCTCGCTAGTCTAGAAGCAGGAAAGTCGTCTATAATGACGAACCAGGTAGGGATGGACACTACCGGCCATAACATGGCGAATGTACACACTAAAGGATTCTCCAGGCAGCGCGTGGAAATCGGGACTATGTGGCCGGATGATATTCAGCCCGGGCAGATAGGTCGTGGAGTGCTCGTTCAGAGGGTCGTCAGGATATATGACCAGTTCTTAGAGCAGTCTCTCAGAAAAGAGAGAACCTCGAAGGCGGAGTGGTCTATCACGCACGACTACCAGCGTCAGGTGGAGATCGCGCTCGCCGAGCCAAGTGAATTCGGGCTGAACAGCAGAACATCGAAGTTCTTCAACGCGTGGCAGGATCTCTCGGAGTACCCCGAGGACTACGGTCTAAGGAGCCTCGTCAGGGATGCCGGGCAGGATATGAACAATACTTTTAACCTGCTCAAGTCCGACATAAGCGGTATGAGACAAAATGTAGATGACAGAATCGTCAACAAAGTCTCAAGGGTAAACAATATAATCGATGAGATAGCTGACCTGAACAAAAAAATATTGAGTATTGAAGTCGCTGGGAACGACCCGAACGACCTGAAAGATAATCGCGACAAGTTGATAACTGAGCTGGCGGAGAACTTTGATATAAAGGTTCAAAACCTCTCTTCGGGGCTTAAGGTGACGCTTGGTAATATGCTATTGGTCGAGGGCGGTGTGACTAACCTGCTGGCGACCAGCGCCAACCCGCTGAACGATAATATGAACGATGTCACTTTTGGTGGTTCGGTAATAAACTTTGACACGATCGCTACCGGTAGCAAGGGTGAGATCGGCGCGCTACTCAACTTCCGCGACAATGTTATCACCGGATATGATATTAAAATAACTGACTATATGCTAGGGCTCGCGCACAACGTAAACGATGAACATTTTTCAGGGTTCTCGTACGATAGCGCCCTTACCAACTTTAATTTTTTTGAGATGACTGACGCGGCGAACTCGGATCTTGAGATGCACACGTCACGCTCGGGGCTACTCAGAGTGCAGGATCTCACAAATATGCAGGCAGGCTCGCACCATCTTACGGTCGCTCTCGACCCGGCGGGCGGAATGACCGCCAACACTGGTGGCGACATAAGCGCCGCGGCGGGCGACGGTGGTATGGTCACCCTGAACAGCGCCGGGGCTTACACCGGTACGACTGTCTCTGAGTTTTACGTCGAGGTTGTCAGCGGAAACGCGGCGGCGGGTGATTTGAACGGTATGCAGGTGCAGTTGATGAAAGACGGAACCGCCGTAAGCGGGGTATTCACTCTGGCGGCGGGCGCGGGACCACAAAATATCGCTTTCGGTGTTTTTGATGGCGTTACGTTCGACGCGAACATCACCGCGGCGGGCGGGGAGCAGTTTACCACCGCTGACCGTTCGCACGGCATAGATACCGACGCGACAGCGTCTCTCGATGGCGGACCGGCGCAGACGCTTACAACAAACGCGAACCTCATCTTCACCGGTGGCGCGAACAACAACTTCACTGCCGGCGGCACGATGCGGCTTGTCTTCGGGGGTACGATAACCCCGGGCAGCGACACTATAACTACATATTCGCTAGACTCCAAACTCGCGATCGATACTGATATTATGAGTAGTGTCAACAATATCGCCGCGGCGAACAACGCGACCTCAGCCGGAGATAACACGAATACTCTCGACATAGCCAATCTACAGTTCCAATCGCTTCTGGCGAACAGCACACAGTCATTCTCGCAGTTTTATAACGAGTTTGTGACCTCTGTCGGCTCTGATACTACCGAGGCGAACAGGTGGGAAACGAACCAAGAGGTGATAGTCGCTCAGCTAGAAGAGGAACGGGAGTCATACTCCGGGGTCAACATGGATGAAGAGCTGACGAATATGATTAAGTTCCAGCGCGGCTTTGAGAGCGCGTCAAGGTTCATAACCACTATTGACGGTATGATAGACGTTATCATAAACAGAATGGGATATGTCGGAAGGTAGTCAATGAATGAAGAGTGATGAATTGAAAAGAGTATGAAAACAGAACATACAACGTCATTCATGAGAATACACACTGTCATTCCCGAGGTTGCGGCAACGTCATTCCCGAGTGCTTCTGTCGGGAACCCGGGACTAAAACAGTGAGCGAAGCGAATAAAAGTTAGGAGAACAACATGCGAATAGCCAATAAAATACTGACAAACAAGTTTACAGATAACATCAACAAGACGATGGATATGATAAACAAGTACAATAACCAGATCGCGACCGGTAAGAAAGTATCGAAGCCGTCAGACGCTCCAAACGATATATCTCTTATCCTAAAATACAAGAGGGCGCTCGCGAATATAGGGCAGTACTCGAAGAACATAGACGCCGGTACTGGGTTTATCCGCGCCGGCGCGAACGCTTTGATGAGTGCGGTAGAGCAGGGGCGACTTGCCAAGCAGTTGGCGATTTCCGCGGCGAACGATCCGACGCTCTTTTCGAGTAGCTCGATAGATGGTGTTATCAACGACGTCAAGGGTATTCAAGAGGAGATACGGATGCAGGCTAACACCCAGATATCCGGTAAATATATCTTTTCTGGATATTCAACAAAAACTGTGCCGTACAATACTACCTCTAACGCGTATCGGGGGGATACCTTTGATATCCTCGCGAAGATAGCTGACGACAAAAATGTGACGACAAACATCACCGGAGACGTGGCATTCCGTGAGTCAAGCATAGTAGGGACTATGGTCGATCTGGCAAACCCGATCGAAGGGGTGAACAAGTTACATTTTGATAATAACGTTGCCGCGACCGCGGGGAAGATGACTGTCGCGATAAACAGCGCGAGTAACTATACCGGTAACAATACCGGCAGCTACAGAGTCGTGGTCAACACCGCGAACGCCGCCGCGGCCGATGTTGCCGGAACAGTGCTTGATCTCGAGTTTAACGACGGTACCGGTTATGTTGTTGTAGATAGTGTCGCCGCGGTGGGCGTGGGCGTCGCTAGCGAGACCATCACGCTAACTGACAGCGGTATGACGTTTGACGTGGATCTCAACCTCGCCAACGCTACCACAACACTGACAGCCGCTGAGGTCTCACATACGTTCGATGTTGGTGGCGACGTGGTATTCAGGGTATCTGACGGCACGAGGGTTTCCGCGGATATAAGGCTTGACGCCGGCACCACATACAGTCAGGTGGCGATAACGACTCTCATCAACACAGCGATCACGAACGGTACCATCATAGCGAGCGGTCAGCCCGGAGCGCCGACAGTAGCGTTCAGTTTTGACGTGGATGGTCAGCCGAAGTTCGAGATCAACCCGCCATCCTCAAAGGGTGTGATGGAGTTTACCGATCTCTCGGTCGGGACGAACCAGTCAACAGATGGGCGTATGTATGAAACGTTCGGGATAACTG
>JAJRXV010000222.1 GCA_024276115.1 Deltaproteobacteria bacterium | reverse complement strand
CGTAGGTCGCACGTTCGAATCGTGCCGGGCGTACCATTATTTTTCAGGATGATCAGCAGAACACCCTCTCAAATAATCAATAATAATCACTATACTAAATTTAATAAGGTAAGGTTTAATGGAAATTCGGAATATCGCTATTATCGCTCACGTCGATCATGGCAAGACAACACTGACAGATGCTATTATGTGCCAAACTGGTATGTTTGACAAAGATATGAGCATGGATACCGATACGCTTGAAAAAGAGCGCGGTATAACAATTTATTCAAAAAACACTTCGGTATTCTACAAGGATACGAAGATAAACATCGTTGACACACCCGGTCACGCGGATTTCGGTTCAGAAGTCGAGCGTGTTCTTCGGGCGGTGGACTCGGTGCTTTTGATCGTTGACGCGCAGGAAGGGCCTATGCCGCAGACGCGTTTTGTCCTAAAAAAGTCACTTGAACTCGGTATAAAGCCGATCGTAGTGCTAAACAAGATAGACAAGCCAGCCGCTGATCCGCACATGGCGGAAGGAAAGGTTCTTGACCTCTTCTGCGACCTTGGCGCTGACGATGAGCAACTTGATTTTACGACGATTTACGCTGTCGGGCGTGATGGTGTCGCAATGATAGGCCTTGATGATGAGCGGAAAAACCTTGAGCCGCTTCTTGACACTATACTTAAAGAAGTCAAGCCGGCGAATGCTCATGATGAGCGACCTCTCAGAACACAGCCGTTTAACCTCGCGTACGACAACTACCTCGGTAGACTAGCGATCGCAAGGGTGTTCGAAGGCGCGATTCGTGTTGGGGATACGGTTTATATCAAAAAAACTGATGGCGAGACCCGCACCGGTAAGGTAAACAAGCTGTTTACGTTTAAAGGAGTGAGCAGGCAAGAAGTTAAAGAGGCGCATGAGGGTGATATCGTTATGATCGCCGGACTCCCGAACATATATATCGGTGAGACTGTATGCGCGACTGCTGACCAGGAGCCGTTACCGGCTATCGATGTTGACGAGCCGACTATTACACTTGACTTTCTTGTCAATGATTCACCGTTTGCAGGGCTTGACGGCGATTTTGTCACAAGTAGGCAGATCGGTGAGAGGCTTGAAAAAGAGCTCGAAGTGAATGTCGGGCTTGAGGTGGATTTTTCTACCCCGGAGCGCTTTAAAGTAGCTGGTCGTGGTGAGCTTCATATCGCGATTCTGCTCGAAAATATGCGCCGCGAAGGGTATGAGATTCAGCTCTCACAGCCACATGTTATCATAAAAGAGATAGACGGCAAGAAGCATGAGCCGTTTGAAGAGATCACAATCGACATCCCGAGCGAGTCACAGGGGATAGTCATAGAAAAACTCGGCAAGCGTGGGGCTATACTAAGCAACATGATCCAGGAGAACAACACCCTGCGGCTTGTGTTTGAAGGACCGACTCGTGGTCTTTTGGGTTACCGCCGCCAGTTTGTTGTCGATACGAGAGGCGAGGGGATTCTGTCGAGCCGCTTTTTAGAGTTCAGACCGCACATCGGTGATATACAGAAGCATTCCGCCGGTTCTATGGTCTCTATGATGAAGGGGAAAGTGCTGGGATACGCGCTGGACAACCTTCAGGCAAGAGGCGCGCTCTACATAAAACCAAATATCAGTGTGTATCAGGGGATGGTGATCGGGAACACCTCTAAGGGGCAAGAGCTCTGGGTTAACCCGACGAAGGGGAAGCAGTTGACTAACGTCAGAGCTTCTGGTACTGATGACAAGATAAACCTTACACCACCGCTGATTATCGGGATAGAGGACGGCATGGAGATAATGAAGGAAGACGAATACCTCGAGATCACCCCGAAAAATGTACGACTGAGGAAAAAGGTACTGAGAGCGCCGTAATCGCTGCCGGATATCTAACCCGCTGTCACCCCCCGATGCTTGTCGTTGGGGCTTAATCATTCCATTACTTTGAACCCGTCATGCAGGCATCTTGCCTGTCTTGACGGGTTCAATAATATTATACACTAGCCTTAATGTATTTCCGCTATCCACAGAAAAAAATACAATACATAAAACTAACATAAAATTTAAGACTCTTGTCTTACTCTTATAAAAACTAATATTAACACTCCCATAAAATATAAAAGACTCCTGCACAACCTGCTTTTATGTACCAAAACTACTGCCGTCATCCCGAACTGGTTTAGGGGCTGCCATAATTATTAGGGTTGCCAGATGACAGTTTAAGGGGCGTGCTGAAGTATTATATCTCTCCACCAAAGCCCATAAAAAAGGGGCGAACAAATTAATGTCCGCCCCCTGATATTGATATTTTGTAAGCTTAAGTCCTACTTCCCGATTACCTCGAACTCTGATCTTCGGTTCCACTTCCATGCTGACTCATCATGACCTTCTTTTGCCGGTACTTCCTCACCGAGCGATTTTGTCTCTAGTCTGCCGGCGTCGATTCCAAGGTTGATAAGGAACTTCTTAGAGCTTTCAGCCCTTCTCTCACCCAACGCCGCGTTATATTCGGTTGTACCACGCTCGTCACAATGACCGACGATATTAATCTTATAATCCTTGTTCTGCTCACGCTTTAGCCATGACGCGTTATCCACCAGAGTTTCTTCAGCGTCACTCCTGATAAGGCTTTTGTCATAGTCAAAGTAAACCGTGTCAAGCTTTTCAGGTGCCGGTGGTGGTTCTTCAGCTCCGCCGCGGTCATTGTTTCCTCTATTTATTTGTGGACACGCTTCATCGAGTTCATCACAGTCCTGATCGATATTGTCACCACAAAATTCTTTAGCTCCAGGGTGGATAGAGCTGTCTGTGTCGTTACAGTCAGTCTTATCTACAACGTAACCTCTAGGCATCATCTCCAAGCGCTTTGATTCGCGCGGATTACCATAGCCATCACCGTCAGCGTCTCTGTAGAATGTTCTTAGCGGCGGCTTTTTAGCTTCGCCTGCACAGTTCTTTTTGTACATGCCGTCGCAGTCCTGATCTATGCCGTCGTCGCATATATCTTTTGCTCCGGGGTGGATGTATGGGTTTGTATCGTCGCAGTCGGTATTGTCAACCACATAACCTTTCGGCTGAGTTTCAGCTTCCATAGAGTTTGCCGGATCGCCATAGCCGTCGCTGTCCGCGTCACGGTAGAATACTGGCAGTGGCTCTACCTCTTCTGGGGGACCGAAACAGCCGCAACCTGTCATAGATAGTGCGATTGTGGCGAATGTCAATAATAAGAATATCTTACGAATTGATTTGAGTGTCATTACTTCTCCTTTTATAAATATATAAATTTTATTTTATTTTACTTTACTTTATTATCTTTAACTTTCTTCTTGCGATCTCAGCCTGATTGGTTTCAGGATACTCCTTCACTAACCTCTTTAATATATTAACAGCCGCATCTTTATAATTCAACTGTAAAAGTGAAAAACCTACACGTAAATAAGTAGAAGGTATCTTTTCACTCTTTTTGTACTTTGTTATGACTTTTTCGTACTCGACGACAGCCTTTTCAAAATCTTTCTGTTTGTAATACGTCTCGGCGATCTTGAACTGCGAGTTGTCAGTCAGCTCATTGTCCGGGTACTTATTAATATAGGTAGCGAATAATTTTCTCGCTTCTTTATACTCTTCTATGCTGAACATCTCGTTTGCTTTGTCAAACTTACCTTGCATTTCAGGGGTTATAAGCGGTACAACAGGTTCAGGCGTATCGCCAATTGGCAACGCGTTTGTTTCGGGCTTGTCGCCATCTGTAGCTGTTTCGCCGGTTGGTAGAGTCGTAGCTCCGGGTTGAACCTCGACAACTGCCGCTACTGGTGCTGTACCTGTTGTCGCGTCGCCTGATAGCTCTGTGGTTGGTGGCGCGGTCACGGTCATCCCTGGCACAGGTTGCGCGCCGGCTGGCGTTGCGCCATTCTCCGGCACGACGTGTATGAATTTTGGTTCAGGCTTCATGCGCATCGAGAATTTTTCAAGTGTATCAATGCGACCATTGATAAGAGCGATCTGCTTACCCACATCCTTGAGCTCTTTTTCAATTTCTCTTAAACGAAACTCAAAGTCATCAATATTCTTTTTGCTTTCCGCCTGACCTCGCTCCGCTTTAAAGGATACCTCTTCCACCTGCCCTTTAACGGTTCTGAACTCGTCGCGAACAGCGTCTATATCAGCGATTACGCTGGCCTGATTCCTCACGGTGGTACCACCGAAATTCTCATATTTAGCCTCGATCTTTTTGATCGCGACAGCCAGCTCTTTTATTCTGGTGTTGAGAGCGGCTTCGACAGCAGGTACGGTTTCGTCCCGTAGCTGTATCATATCACGCTCCATAAGGATTTGACGGCTTGAACTCACTCCACAGCCAGACAAAGTAGCCGCAAGCAGGCAAGCTGTTAACGCAGGGTAGAATCTTCTATTCACTAAATACACCTTTTCCCGTAGTATTCTGAAACACCTAAACTAATACCAAGACTTCTGTAACCATAAAATAACGAGTTACCCACACGAGGGCAACGGGTTTAAAATATCGTAGCAAGCTACAGGAATTAAACCATAAGAAACATACAAATCCATTAACCATACAGCTATTAACACGTGCGATATACATATATCAACAAGAAAGCATTACAGCTTATTCAGTTCTCTCTTTTAATACCGCTCTTCGGTTCCACTTCCACGCTGACTCATCATGTCCTATCGCGTCAGGTGATGTTTCACCATAACTGATAGTCGTGATCCTCATCTCAGAAACTCCGAGGTTGATGAGATAGTCTTTCACGCTTTCTGCTCTTCTTTGACCAAGCGCGAGGTTGTAATCATCAGTGCCGCGCTCATCGCTGTGTCCTTCTATCAGAATGTCAACGTTTCTTTGCTCTCCAAGAACCTCAGCGTTATCGTTGAGTGTTTTTCTTGATTTTTCCATGATGTCGCTTTTGTCATAAGCGAAGTAGACTTTTTCGAGCTCCATCAGCTTATCTCTGATATCCTGAGCTTCTTTCTTAAGTTCCTCGTCTGTCTTACCAGAGTTAGATTCGAAAGAGTTGCTCGCCACCCGCTCAGTTTGTAAACCCTCTGCAATCCGTTTCACCTGGTCAGTTGTGTCCGTTTCAGAAAGCCCGCTGTTGTTAGCCTGACTACTGTTGGTGTTCTCTGAACCTCTTAATACTAATTTGTTTTTTCCGCCATTCTTTTCCTTGTACACAGCACCGTCATTTTTCGCGATTCTTTTACTGCATCCAAACAAAGATATTGACGAGATGACAACAATCATTACAAAAATCCTCAATAAATTACTCATTTGTTCATCCCCCTTTCTTTGGTTTAAATGGTGTAGTAAAAAACTAAGGAAATACCCCATACTACACGCATTCATTAAACTGCATCAATAATATGATTTTAACGCTTTTTTGTCAACTATTTTTAACGTTTTTCGCAAAAAAAATACATAGATAATTATTATGAGTAATTTTGCACTGAAATTGTTCCACAAAAAATGCTGTTTCCGCAAAAATGTTACTTTTCATCAATATTTTACAGAAAATCCCGACATATCACCCAGCGGCTCTTCCTCCTGACTTTTTAGCTCGGTGACAAGTGCTGACCGAGGACCTTCGCGGCACCAGCTCACAGCGTTGTTCACCAAAACCGCATCACCCTCAAAAAGAGCCTCGACACTACCGTCACATCTGTTCTTTACCCAGCCAGCCAGCCCGAGGTCATTCGCCATTTGAGCCGTACTGGCGCGGAAGAACACCCCCTGAACACGACCCGAAACTCTTACGCGTACCCTCTTTTTGCCCTCTTTGCTCATATATCTCCTATACAAAAATACAACCGTACAAAGACTGGCGTACCGCCATTTCTCAGAATGTCTCCACGCCTCATCCCCGAGTGCGCCCCAACGTCATCCCCGCGAAGGCGGGGATCCAGCCTCCAATCATCCCATTAAACTTAAAACAAAGTTTATTCGCTCCGCTCAGCGTTTTTGTTCTGGGTCCCCGATTACTACTTCGGGGATGACAGGGCGCGCGCCTATATTATTGTTTCTATTGCTAATACGTGAATAATTCGTAATTTCAGAAATTCTTAACTCCTAACTTTTAGTTATTAATTTATCAAAGCCAGCCTCGTCTATTACTTTTATACCTAATTTACGCGCTTTGTCAAGTTTACTCCCCGGGGCTTCACCGGCAAGCAGGTAATCTGTTTTTTTGCTGATCGCCGAGACAACCTTCCCGCCGTTACGCGCGATGATATCTTTCATCTCGCTTCTCGAATAGTTCGGTAGGGTACCGGTCACGACAAAGCTGAACCCTTTCAGCGGTTGTTCCCTTGCCGACTTCTCTTCTGGGGGGAGGATTGTCACGCCCGCCGCGAGCATACGGTCGATGAGCTCCTTGTGGTTCGGTTTGTTGAAGTACTCGACAACATTTTGTGTGACTGTCGGACCGACACCATCTATATCAAACTTTATCTTAGCTTTCTTTTTTTCATCTTCTTCACGCTCCATTAGCTCCGCTGTCTGTTTTGAGGCCTCATAAAAACCGTCTAAGCTCCTGAATTCTTCCGCCAGCAGTTTAGCGACCGCCTCACCGACATAGCGTATACCGAGCGCGTAAATAAAGTTTGCGAGCGGGATCTTAGCGCTTTCCTTGATCGCCTCAATAAGTTTTGCTACAGATTTTTCGCCCCACCCCTCAAGTTTTTTTACTCTAGCATCCGTTTCGGTACCGGAGTCAAACAGTGATATCTGTCCTTCCTTCTTCTCCGGCAGGAAATCCCACATTTTAAGATAAAAAATATCAGAAGCATCACGCAGTAGCCCAACATCAATAAGCTGTTCTACGTTCTTCGCCCCGAGCCCCTCGATATCAAACGCGCCCTTACCGGCAAAATGTTTGATCCGCTCCTTCTGTTGAGCCGGACACGCCGGATCGATACAGCGGTACGCTGATTCGCCCTCAGCCCTCACCAATGCTGACCCGCACGCCGGACAGTTTTTCGGGAACTCATACTCAACCGAGTCTTGAGGGCGTAGCGACTCCACCACCTTGACTATATACGGAATCACATCCCCAGCGCGCTCCACGACGACCGTATCAGCAACTCTGATATCCTTCTTGCGTATTTCATCCTCATTGTGGAGTGTCGCGCGCTTCACCTCGACACCGCCGATCATCACAGGCTCAAGCTCAGCCACAGGCGTTATCGCCCCCTGCCTACCAACGCTCGGGGTTATCGCGAGCAGTTTCGTGTGCTCCTGCTGCGCCGCAAACTTCACCGCTATCGCCCAGCGTGGTGAGCGTGCCTTCGCCCCGAGCCGTTTCTGGAGGGCGATAGAGTTTACCTTTATGACCGCGCCGTCGATATCGTACGGGAGGGTCTCTCTAATATTTTCAAGATGCTTGCAATGTTCAATAGCCTGATTAATATTGCTAACTTTTTTAATATCTTTATTTACTCTGAAACCTAAGCGTTTTATCATTTCTAAAATTTCGGAATGGGATTTAAAGTCCATACCACTCGTAGGCTTACCTAAATCTTTCATACTTAGTCCGAGAGATGCAAAATGTTCATCTCTCTGCTTTATTACTTCAGCCATGCTATGTTTAAAAGGTTCGATTTTGCCTACCCCGTAGCAGAACATCTCAAGCGGTCGCTTCGCGGTAATCCCCGGGTCGAGCTGTCGGAGTGAGCCCGCCGCGGCGTTCCTCGGGTTCGCGAAGAGGTTTTCACCCTCTGCCGCTCTCTGCTTGTTTAGCTTGGCGAAACCTGCGGTACTTATGTACACCTCACCGCGCACCTCGAAGTAGTCCGGCACGCGCTCGTCGCTCGTTCTGTTGATCGAAAGCGGTATGCACCTGATGGTACGGAGGTTTTGGGTGATATCCTCACCGGTGACGCCGTCGCCGCGGGTGGAACCGGTTTTGAGTTTGCCGTTTTCGTATACGAGCTCTACCGCGAGTCCGTCGATTTTAGGCTCTACGGCATATTCAATGTCATAATCTATATTAAGATATTTTTTTACTCGCGTGTCAAATTCTATTATTTCGGTATCGTCAAACGCGTTTTCGAGCCCCAACATTGGGGTTGAGTGCGTTATTTCACCAAATTTTCCTGAAATTGGCGCACCAATTCTTTGTGTAGGTGAATCATCGGTCACAAGTTGTGGAAAAAGTTGTTCTAGCTCTTGAAGTTTTTTGAATAATGAGTCGTATTCTTTATCAGATAGTTCAGGATCATTCAGAATATAATATCTGTGATTATGGTGGTTTATTAGTGTTCTGAGTTTTTGAATCTCATTGATTGATGAGCTGTTATCCATTGTAATAGTAGAAATCCCGAAAAAAATAAGTATATTATTGAAAAAAATGTAACAAAATAACTGAAGCAAAGTATATGTTATATAACACATAATTCGCTAAATACCGCAGGAAGAATGTCAAATGCCGCAAAAAAACACGTAAAAAACTTGACAAACCGATTTTTAGCTTATATTACTATATAGTATAGCATGAAAAAGAGGTAAATGACACAAGAAAATAGCAATGATGTGACGGTGAGTGACTTTATTAGGATTTACATTTAATGTGCAGTAAGTCTCAGAAGGGGGGGCGGTTAAATTGAGGAGAAGAGCTCTAGCAATACTAATGGTGGTTGTATTTATGTTCATGGCCTCAGAAGGTCTGTGCGACATGGCTACTCCATTAAGGACCCATTTAAAGAAACTGAAGAAAGCTTACGTAAATAAGGATTATGACACCGTGATAAATGAGGCATGTAACGCCTTATATCATGATGATTCAAACTCTGTGACTTATAGTTACCTTGCCCGTAGCTATGAGAAGACAGATGAGAACATTCTCGCCATAATCGCGTACATGAAGTACATGGATTGCTGTAGCAACAAGAACCGGCGCGCCGCATCCAAACGGATTGAAAAGTTGAAACCCCGAGTTGACCAAAAAGAGCTGCTGGCGATACTTGAGAAGAAGCCTGAAAATGTAATGATCCGTGAAGGACTTTACAAAGGTAAGTTACTGAACAAGACCAAAGACTATATATATAATCCAATGGGGTTGGTCATAGAAGAGAAGTGTTGGAACTCAATGGGTAAGATAGATTATCGTATAGAATATTTGTATGATGATGACGGTGTGTTGAAGGAGAAGATAACTTATGACCCTAGAGATAGAGTCAAGGGTACAGTATCCTACACTTATGATGAGGCTGGACTCAAAGTTTTGACTGAAACTCGAAACCTGAAAGGGCGACTGACAGAAAAGGAAGTTTTCACCTATGATCCAAATAATCACGTCAAAAGTATAGTAACATACAATCAAAACGAAGATATCATCTATAAAAAGACTTTCATGTATAACAATGACAATCTCTTTGAGGAGCGGTCAGTCAACTACGTCAAGCCTTTAAGCTCCGACAATTACATAGCGAGGTTTAAGGAAGTTGACGGTAAGATATCAGAGAAGACTATTGAGTTTAAGATCGGTCTTTCAGAGAAGATAAAGTATTCATACAGAATCAATGGTAAAGTTGAGCGGGAGATGTTCTACCACGACCAGAGCCCGATCAAGGCTAAGAAGTACGCCTACACTGAAGGTGGTGATCTCAGCTCTATCTCTGAGTACGAAATCCAAAAACGGAAGAAACATGTTTTGAGATCAAAAATAGATTTTAAGTACGCAAGCCTGTAAAAAACAGTCCATGAAATTAGGCAGGCATCAATAAAATATAACCCCAAAAGTATAACCTCAAAAGAAGAAAGCTAAATGCTTTCTTCTTTTGTATTTAGCTCAGACAAACCAAACGCGTCATGCAACACCCTGACAGCGAGTTCGGTGTATTTAGCATCTACCACACATGATATTTTTATCTCAGAAGTACTTATCATCATAATATTGATACCGTCATTTGACAATGCGGTGAACATCTTTGACGCGACACCGGCGTGAGTCCTCATACCGACACCGACAATAGTTACTTTTACGATCTTGTCATCAAAAGTTACACCCTTCGCGTTCAACGATTCCTTCAGGCTGTTTACTATATCCACAGCTTTTGCCAGCTCGTTTTTCGGAACTGTAAAAGTCAGGTCAGTGAAGCCGGCCTCGCTTGTGTTCTGGATTATCATATCGACAACTATATCCGCGTCGGTGATCGGTTTAAATATACTCGCGGCGATACCCGGGTTGTCAGGTATACCCCAAACCGTGATCTTCGCCTCGTTTTTATTGTAGGTCACACCAGAAACGACCACTTTTTCCATATCATCATCCTCCATTGTAACTATAGTGCCTTCATTGTCAGAAAACGTACTTCTAACATGAAGCGTCACGTCATATTTTTTGGCAAACTCGACTGAACGGGTCTGTAGAACTTTCGCGCCCATACTCGCCATCTCAAGCATCTCCTCATAAGATATCCTTTTCAGCTTGCGGGCATCAGAGCATATATTCGGGTCGGTTGTGTATACGCCCTCGACATCGGTGAATATCTCGCAGACATCCGCGTCGATCGCCGCCGCGACAGCTACCGCGCTCAGGTCTGAGCCACCCCGTCCTAATGTCGTTATATTACCATACTCATCAACTCCCTGGAACCCAGCGACGACGATTATGTTACCGGCCTTGATATCCTGCCGGACTCTCTCGGTGTCGATATCGAGTATACGCGCACTCGTAAAAGCTTGATTCGTGATAATACGGAACTGGTGTCCCATGTACGATTTCGCCTTGTACCCCATGTCTATCAGCGCCATGGCAAGCAGAGATGAAGTCACCTGCTCTCCGGTCGCGACCAGGACATCCGCCTCACGGTTGTCTGGGGTATGCGTTATCGCTTGCGCGAGTGTGATCAGTTTGTCTGTCTCACCGGCCATAGCTGAAACTACGACCACGACACTGTTTCCCTTGTCGGCTTCGCGCGCGACTCTGCTCGCTACTTTCTTGATCTTTTCAATCGATCCGACTGATGTACCACCAAATTTTTGAACGACTAAAGCCACTTGTCAGTTACCCCGTGTTTTCAGTATTTTATGTATCGCTAGTCCGTCGATCTCCTCAAGCGCTTCCTTCACTCCCTCGCAGAGGGTAGGGTGCGCGAACACAGTTTCGTAAACCTCGCTGGCTCTAAGCCCGCGGCTGATAGCGACACCGAGACCGTATATCAGGTCAGAGGCGTGCGCCCCACAAATCGACGCGCCTATTATAACGCCGGTATCTTTTTTTGCAACGATTTTTATTAATCCCTTTGTTTCCCCCATGCACGCGGCCTTTGATGATGCGGAATAAGAGAACCTTCCGCATACATGATCTATCGCTTTTGCCTTCGCGTCCGCTTCGCTCAAGCCTACATAAGCGACCTCGGGGTCAGTGAACACAACAGATGGGATGTTCTCCTCCTTCACAGTGTGTACCTCAAGCCCGCAGATGCTGTGGACAGCGTTTATGCCGTCGTGCGACGCTTTATGCGCGAGCATAGGACCGAGGGTGACATCCCCGATCGCGTAAATATTTTTTATACTGGTTTGACCGTTTTGGTCAACAGTTATCCTGCCGCGTTCCATCTCGACACCTAGTTCCTCTAGCTCTAGCCCCTTTGTGTTTGGCGCTCTACCTATCGATACTAGTACTTTTTCGGTGGAGATAGTTTCTCCGCTCGCCAGAGCCACTTTTGCCCCGCCATCGTCTACGGTAATAGCCTCTACTTTTACACCTGTTTTTATCGTTACCCCTTGAGTTTTCAGGCTACGTTTCACAATATTTGATATCTGCCTGTCTACCGTCGGCAGGATGTTGTCAAGTAGCTCGACGATCGTGATATCAACCCCAAAAGCCGAAAAAATAGACGCGAACTCGCACCCGATGATACCACCACCGATAATCACTATATTTTTAGGTAATTCATCCAGCTTGAGTAGGTCATTGCTTGTGAGTATGCGCTCGTGGTCAATCTTCAGCGCCGGAATATTAAGTGGTTTTGAGCCAGTCGCTATGATAATATTATCAGCGAGAAGCTCTGTCTCGGTACCGTCTTTCGCGGTCACCGCGATCCTGTTTGTGTCGATGATTTTGCCGCGCCCCTTCTTGAGAGCGATTTTATTCCCCTTGAGAAGGTTCACGACAGACATCCGCACATCTTTTACGATGCGTTTTTTTCGGTTGAATACTTTGCTGAAGTCAATGCTGACAGCCCCGGTATCGATCCCAAAATCCCCGGCTCTTTGCGCCAGGTGGAGAGCATCGCGTGATGCCGCGTAAGCTTTTGTAGGTATGCAGCCCCGGTTCAGGCATGTGCCCCCGATCAGACCGCGCTCTATGACGCAGACTTTTTTGCCGAGGCGCGCGGCGCGTAAAGCGGCGACATAGCCCCCCGGTCCAGAGCCGATGATCGCGATATCAAATTTATTTTCCAATTTATTTTCCCTTCGCGCCGGCGGCAAGAAGAGCTTCGACTATTTTTGTGTGACCATTAAGTTTAGCGATTTTCAGGGCTGTTTTTCTCTTCCTGTCCATAGCGTTTACGTTAGCGCCTTTTTTTATCAATAACTTTACCATGTTAAGTTTGTTATGCTCTGCGGCTTTCATTAATGCAGTTTTGCCTATGTTGGTCTGTTCATCGACTTTCGCTTTCTTTTTTAATAAAAGCTTTACGATATCCTCGCGACCATTAATGGCGGCTCTCATTAGAGGAGTCTGCCCCCTAAAGTCTTTTATGTTGACTTTCGCGCCTTTTTTCAGCAACATCTTAACGAGTTCCATGTTGTTTGTGTCCACCGCTTCAAAGATCGCTGTCCTGTTGTTTATCCCGACCGCGTTTATGTTCGCGCCATGTTTCAGCATTATTTTTACTACTATATTATTTTCCCTTGCCGCGGCTTCAAGCAGAGCGGTGGTTCCCCAGTTTTTTTGTTTGTTTACATCCGCGCCTTTAGCTAACAGGAGTGTTACTATTTCGATGTTACCGCGCCACGCGGCTTTCATGAGGGCTGTCTGCCCTTCGTAATCTTTAGCGTTTACGTCCGCGCCTCTTTCTAGCAACAGCCTTACTAGCTCTATATCACCGCTTCCGGCGGCTTCCATTAAAGCGGTTGTGTTATACTTATCCTTACTGTTAATGTTCGCGCCCCTGTCAATGAATAACTTTAACAGTTCAAGGTTATTCCCTTTCGCGGCGGCAAGCAGAGCGGTTTTTCTTATTCTCGCCCTTTTTCGCAGAAGAGCATTCGCTATCTCTAGATTACCATGCTCCGCGGCTATTTCTAAGGCGGTTTTTCCCTGGTACTTCCCGGTGTTGGCGAAGGCTCCATTTTCTAAAAGCAGTTTCGCCAGCTCCAGGTGGTGAAACTGCAAAGCTATTACAAGCGCAGTGCGACCATCGCTGTCAGTTACATTCATGTTGGCGCCATTTTCGATCAGCAGATCAATCAGCCGTTTACCTTCAGCGTCATACGTCAGCACTGTGTTGATTAGCGCGGTACGACCGTTTTTGTCCCTCGCGTCAACATCACAGCCTTCATCTAATAGCTCGGTCAATGTGTTAAAGCTCTCATCATCTAAAGAGGCGCCGCCATAACTCGCCAGTTTGAGAAATTGACTACAATCCTCTTCACTGCCATAAAACAATATCGTGAAAATTGTTATTATTAATAAAGTAAATAGAAACTTTTTCATTCTGTCCCTTTAGGGGCATGTTGCCCAATGCAATTTAGGGGGAATCCCCCTACGCTCCCGTTGGTCGCACCCCCTTTTTACTGATACTTACAGTGTTAGCTTTTTTGAAAATATGTAAAACATTTTATTTGGCAACAGTCCCTTTAGCTCTACCCATCGCTTTGATGAGCCCTGCATATCTCTTACCGATTGCAGACAGCTTGAGTGTACGGCAGTTTTCCCCAGAATACTCCAGTAATATCTCTACCCGCTCTTTTGGCATCGCGTCTAAGAAGCTGTTTCCCCACTCGATCAGGCAGATCCCATCTGACTGAAAATACTCATACGCTCCAAGTTCGTACAGCTCATCTATGCTGCCGAGCCTGTAGAGGTCGAAATGGTAGATCATAGTTCCGGCGTTGTATTCGTTAATTATCGCGTAGGAGGGGCTTACGACATAGTGGTCGCTCGCCAAGCCGATCCCAAGTGATATTGCTTTCGCTATAGTTGTTTTACCCGCACCCAGCTCGCCACTGAGCAGAACAACGTCCCCGGATTTTAGTAATCCCCCAAACATTTTACCTATCTTAACGGTCTCTTTTAAGCTTGAAGAGTTAAAAAACAGCTCATCAGGCATTTATTAACGACCTTACGATATCGACTTTCCCAATCACTCCGACTAAAGTTCCATCGTCTACAACCGGTATAGTTCCGAGTTTCTTCTCATCCATTATTGTCGCTACTTCACTCAAAAGAGAGTCAGGAGTCACCGCGAAATATTTTTTATGGAAGATATCCTTGACCATAGTGCTGGCCATCTTCTTTAACTCGTTCTCAAATTGCTTCATGCTCTCTAAGTATACCACCGCGTCAAATATAGCCACAACTGTTGGAATATGCAGGTTCTTTTGGAGCATGACGAGATCGCTCTCGCTGACAATGCCAATAATCTTGCCATTGTTGTCTATCACCGGAACGCCGTTGATCCTATGTTCGGTGAGGAGTTTTGCCAACTCCTTAATATCGGTATCAGGTGTCACTGTTATTACATCTTTAGTCATTATATCTTTAGCTCGTAGCATTTGTGTCCTTTCAAAATTACTTTATTTACTTATATTAATAATGTAAAAAAGTGTGGATGTCAACTTTTTTGGGGTAATAAATACTTGATATTCAAAATAATAATTGTATGATTATATTGTGGTGGTTCGCGAATTTAAAATGGAATCAATAGGGGGAAGCGTAAATGGATGTAATGAATATTGGTATTATAGCCGGTGGCGCGGTTGTTCTGGTAATCGCAGGTGTAGTAATCAGTCGTCGTTCCGGTGGCGGAGTAGGCGCTGAAGCTGCCGCGGAACATGTCAAAACCGGTATACAGCTCTTTCAGCGAGGGCGCGTTGATGATGCGATGAAAGAATACAAGAAGGCGATCAAGGCGGATCCCGAAGGCGCGAAAGCTCATTTGAACCTTGGAGTAGCTTTCACCAACAAAGGGAGTGATGATAAAGCGATAGCTGAGTTTCGTGAAGCCGCGCGGCTTGCTCCGGAGAGGACAGATGCCCGCTACAAACTCGGTATGCTCCTGCGTAAGAAAAACCGTAAGGATGAGGCGATAGAAGTTTATCATGAGATTGTCAGAGTCACACCAGAGGATGCCAGAGCGCACTTTTCGCTCGCTACCGCTCACGCGGACATGGGCTACGCGACAAAAGCTATCGAAGGATTTAAGAAGTCTATTGAGATCCACCCCAAATACTCAGAGGCTTATGATGGTCTCGGAGTCGCTTTGTATGACAGGGGTGATGCCAAAGACGCGATAACGGCGTTTGATCAGTTTTTGCGTCTGGCGCCGACTCAACAGAACTCAGCGCGTGTCAAGAGTGTTACAATGATGCGGGAGGCGATAATGAAACGGATCAAAGAGAGTAAAAAGAACGGGTGATAGCACTCTTTTTTTTGTGATGTTAATAGTTATGACCTCAATATCCTGAAATAAATTCAGGATAACAATATTATCTTATCTGAGTATTTTTCGCGGAGATCCATAAATACATAATAATAACATGCCTGTTGCTGCAATGTTCCATATATTCCGCCATTCATGTTTAGTAAAAACAGTGTAAAATCTAAAAAATAACGTTTTCAAAAAAAACTTTTTAGTGTATAATCCCCCCACTTGGGTTTAAAGTTTTGTAAGTTTGTTGACAAAAAGCAATATTTTTGGTAAATATTTTTGATAAATTAAAAGGTAGTATTTATTTTAAGGGAAAAATAACATGGGTACAAGTCTTATTTTTTATAAAGCAACTGCTGTCTTTTATTTCTTCTCAACAGTTGTGTTTTTGTTCTATATGATGACTCAACGTGATATCGTAAAAAAAGTCGCTGTGGGTATTTACCTCTCTGGCTTTGTCATCCATTCTTTAGGGCTCATCGTCAGGTACTTTGAGGCCGGATATGTACCGCTACTAAGCATGTATGAAGGGCTTTCTTTCTTCGCGTGGGCTACATGCGGCTTCTTCTTCTTCTTTAACAGCAAATTCAAGGTAGGTATACTCGGAGCGTTTGTCGCGCCGCTGACTTTCATGATGTTGCTTGTCGCTTTGACCTTTGATAAAGCGTACGTAAAACTACCGGCATCAATGCAGACGGTCTGGAAAGACATACATATCCCGCTTGCGTTTTTAGGGTATGGTATGTTCGCTATCGCCGCTTTAGCCGGGGTTATGTACCTGCTTCAGGAGCATCAGCTCAAGACAAAGAAGATGAACGTGCTTTACCACGTGTTACCTTCGCTTCAGATATCAGATAAAATTAACTATATTTGCCTGACTTACGGATTCCCGCTGTTGACCCTCGCTATGATTACGGGCTCAATATGGCTTTACACCTCGAGCGGTGTCTACTGGAGTTGGAGCAAAAAAGAGATATGGTCGTTTATTACCTGGCTCGTCTATGCGGCGTTACTGCATGGCAGGATGACCACAGGATGGCGGGGCCGGAAGGTCGCGGTTCTATCTATTGTCGGATTTATTGTAATACTCTTTACTTTCCTCGGTGTTAACCTGCTTCTTAAAGAGAAGCATATTGACACGGCAGAAAAAAAGATCACGATGAACTATGTAGAATCTGAACTAACCGCTTACGCCACTTCTCGAGATTTTAAGGTGGTTGTTAGATGAACATAATAGTTGTTGGACTAAGTCACAAAACGGCTCCGGTGGATATCCGCGAGAAGATCACATTCCCGGCGGACAACATCGATGAGCCACTGAAGCAGATAAAAAATCTACCTTCCTGCTTTGAGAGCATGATACTCTCAACTTGCAACAGGGCTGAAATATACGCCGCGGTAAAAGACCCGGACAAAGGCGCCGGGGAGATAAAGAGCTTCATAGCCGAGAGCAAGGGGGTGCCGCTATCGCAGTTCGCGGAACATTTATACGTACACGAGGGTGAAGAGGCAATAAAACATATCTTTAGAGTTGCCGCCAGCCTCGACTCGATGGTCGTCGGTGAGCCGCAGATACTCGGGCAGCTGAAGGACGCGTATGAGTACGCCTCAAAAAGCAATACCGCCGGGCTGATACTGAACAAACTACTGCATAAATCATTTTTCGTCGGCAAAAAAGTCCGCACCGAAACCAAGATAGCAAGCGCGGCTGTATCGATCAGTTTCGCCGCGGTCGAACTCGGCAAAAAAATCTTCGGTGATCTCGATGGTAAAGTCGCGATGCTTATAGGTGCCGGGGAAATGTGTGAGCTTGCCGCGAAACATTTTATGAATAACGGCATAAGCAAGGTATGGGTCACGAACAGAACGTACGAGCGCGCGCGGAATCTCGCCAAAGAGTTCGACGGTGAGGCGGTGGAGTTCAACCGGTTCTACGACTACTTGCACAAGATAGATATCATAGTGAGTTCGACAGGCGCGCCGCACTTTGTTATAGAACATGACAAGATGCAAAAAGTGATAAAAGAACGTAAGCAAAAACCGATGTTTTTGATAGATATCGCCGTACCGAGGGATATAGACCCGAAGATAAACGATATCGACAATGTATATGTATACAATATCGATGACCTGAACAGCGTCGTCAACTCCAACATAAAAGAGCGGAAGAAGGAGGCTGTAAAAGCCGAACATATTGTTGAACACGAGATAGGGCAGTTCTATAACTGGATCAAAAATCTGAATGTTGTACCGACTATAGTCGCTATCAGAAAACGGTTTGAGGATATCCGCAAAGCTGAGCTTGCGAAGACTGTCTCATCGCTTAACGGCAACCTCACCAGTTCTGACGAAAAAGCTCTGACCGCGATGACGAACGCGATAATCAACAAGATTCTACACACCCCGATCATGATGCTCAAAGAGGCGAATCGGGGCAATGACGTAAATTGTGAACTATATATTGACACACTGGTCAATATGTTTGATTTAAAAGACTACTTAAGGAGTGAAGGGAAAAAATGAATAAATTAACGATAGGTACACGTGGAAGCGAACTCGCGTTATGGCAGGCACACCACATAAAAGACAGGATAGAGACTGAGAACCCAGGAGTTACGGTTGACCTGAAGATCATTAAGACTACAGGGGATAAAATTCTTGATGTACCTCTCGCGAAAGTAGGCGGCAAGGGGCTTTTTGTCAAGGAGATAGAAGAAGCGTTATTGAGACGCGAAGTCGATCTCGCTGTGCATAGCATGAAGGATGTCCCGACTGATCTGCCAGAGGAGCTTTTTTTGAGCGCGATAACTGAGCGGCAGGATCCAAGGGACGCTTTCTTGAGCGTAAAATACAATTCATTTATGGAGCTACCAGAAGGCGCGACACTCGGTACAAGCAGTTTGCGAAGGCAGTGTCAGCTCGTAGCTATCAGACCTGACATAAAGATAGCTCAGCTTAGAGGGAACGTCGGTACCAGAATCCGTAAGATGAAAGAGGGGCAGTATGACGCGATTATACTCGCCGCGGCCGGTCTAAAACGGCTTGGCATTACCAGTGAAATAAAGGAACTTATCTCGACTGAGATATCTGTGCCGGCGATTGGGCAGGGCGCTCTCGGTATAGAGTCTAGGATCGGTGACGACGCTGTCAACAACCTGATCGACTTTTTGAACCACAAAGAGACAAAGTACGCGGTCGCCGCAGAAAGAGCTTTCTTGTTGAAGCTTGAGGGCGGATGCCAGGTTCCAATCGGTGGTTTCGGAGAAGTAGACGGAGATAAACTAACATTTAGAGGTCTTGTAGGTTCTGAGACCGGTGATATAATATTAAAAGACGAGGCGGTTGGTCACGTTGACGACGCTGAAAAAATCGGTGTCGAGATGGCGCAAAAACTGCTCGACAAAGGTGCTGCGAAGATACTTGAGGAAGTTTACAACAGAACTAACGCGTAGTTTTGTGGGCTCGGACGCTCACGCAGATCAAGTTATGGAGAACGGACTAGATTAGACAAACTATTTTGAGGAGACGTTATGAGACCACTCAATAATGTTAAAGTTGTAGTTACCAGAGCACAACAGCAGGCGGGCGACTTCGCGTCATTACTCGAAAACGAAGGCGCTAAGATCATCTACTTTCCGACGATCGAGTTCAAAGAGCCTGACGATATGAGTGTTATTGATAACGCTATCGATAATTTAGAGAGCTACGACTGGATCATCTTTACTTCGGTCAACGCGGTAAGATTCTTTTTCCGGCGTATGCGCGTGTTTTTAAAAAATGTCACTGATATTAAAAATATGAAAATCGGTGTCATAGGTCCGAGAACAGCGGACGTTCTCAAAAAAATGGGCGTCAATATAGACATAGTACCAGATGAATACCGAGCTGAGGGGTTGATAAACAACCTCCTGAAGGTCGGCGTCAGTGGTAAGAAGGTACTTATTCCCCGGGCGCTTATCGGGCGTGAAATAATCCCTGATACTTTGAGCGATAACGGCGCTGATGTTGTCGTTGCTCCGGTATATTTTACCAAGCCCCCGAATGGACTTGACGCGGCGACTTTGCTAAACGCTTTCGCTAATAACAGCAAGATAATATTGACTTTTACCAGCGGCTCGACCGTGAAGAACTTCTTCGCGATTTTCTCTGATGAACAGCTCGAAACCTTCATTGACAAGGTGAAGATCGCGGCGCTTAGCCCAGTGACGGGTGAGGTTCTTGAGAGGCTCGGGCATAGTGTCGATATTATGCCGGAGTCGTATACAAGCAAAGATCTCGCTGAGGCGATTGTAGAGTGTTGCAGGAATTAGTGGCTGTCGCGCGCTAGAAACAATG
>JAJRXV010000221.1 GCA_024276115.1 Deltaproteobacteria bacterium | reverse complement strand
GAGTCTTCTTATTGTGATTCTTATCGCGTTTACTATTTCCAATCGCGCTTTCGCCGGATATGATATGAAAAAAGCGAAAGAACAACAGATGAGGATGAACAAGGACGCGGCGAAGGAGTGCGCGATATGTCACTACGAGTTCATACCGCAAGTCTGGGAGGGGGATGGTACTGAGCTTGTTGACTACATCCCGGGCAGATTTGTCGCCGATGAGCGCCTCTGTTATGGTTGCCACAACGGTGGCGTGCTTGACTCTCGCTGGCGTTCATGGAAGATGAAGCGACATCCGATAGTAGTACCATCAGACAAAATAAAAATATCTAAAGAATTTCCACTGACAAGTGACGGCAAGATGTACTGTGGTACCTGCCATACCGCACACGGTGTGCAGACTGACGCCGGAGTCGCGCAGCAGCGTTCAATCTTTATGCGCTACCCTAACAACAACTCTGAGATGTGCATGAGTTGCCACGTCGATCAGGCAAAGGGGAAAGCCGGAGGCAGTCACCCGGTTTTGGTTGATACAATCAAATTGCCAAAGAAACTCTCGCGCCTCGGGGGCTTTACCGGGTATGACAATGACGAGATCAATCCGAACAAAGTCATCTGTCAGAGTTGCCACAGCCCGCATGGAACAAAAGACGATAAGCTGCTTATCGCTCCGATAAAAAACGCTGAGCTTTGTGTCGTATGCCACTATAAGAAGAACGCGTACACGCGGCAGGAGGCGGCCAAGAAGGGCACGCACCCTGTCAACATCAAGTCAGATACAGTAAAAATACCCGCGTCTTTGAGGAAAAGAGGCGCTAGAACCGGGGCAAAGGGTAAGATCATCTGCCTCTCGTGTCACACTGTCCATACCGGTAAGAAGGGTAATAAGCTTCTGTTGAGGGATAACAGAGGCTCGAAGCTTTGTCTAGAATGCCATACCGCTCAAAAACCTCTGCTCGGTACAAAGCACGACATGAAAGTCACAGCGCCGAACGAGAAGAATATAAATGGTATGAACGTTTCGCAGTCAGGGCCGTGTGGCGCGTGTCACCTTCCGCACAATGGAAGCAGCGCCAAGATGTGGGCAAAAGAGATAATCATTGAAGCTGAGCCGATCGAGGAGCTTTGCCGTAGCTGTCACGAAAAGGGGCAGTGCGGTGAAAAGAAGCTCGTCGGTAAGAACTCTCATCAGGTCGGGATTCCGATCGCGAAAGTTGACGGCAGTCGTTCAGACCTGCCGACTTATGATGAGACCGGAACAAAATCACGTAAGGGAAATGTTACCTGCTCTTCATGCCATAATGTTCATCAGTGGGATCCGAGGAAGCCTAAGGATAAGGGTGGTAAGAACGTAGAGGGTGGGAACAACAATAGTTTTCTGCGGATACGCAACCTCTTCGGTCTGATTCTCTGCACAGATTGCCACAAGGATCAGGAAGCGGTATTCATGACGGATCATGATCTGACTATGACCGCTCCGAAGGAAAAGAATATCAACAACATACCTGCCGAAGTGACGGGTGCGTGTGGGGTTTGTCACACTGTCCACAACGCTTTGAGCAAAAATAAGCTTTGGGCTCGTCCGTTAGGTGAAGGCGACGACGCGATATCGATGTTCTGCCTGAGCTGTCACTCAAAGGGGAATGTCGCCGGGAAGAAGCAGGTGGGTGAGCATTCGCATCCGGTTATGGCGAATATTAAGAAAGCGGATGGCAGCACTACTCTTCCGCAGTTCAAGATCAGCGGCAAGAGAGACGATAAGCGTGGTATGGTCGTATGCGCCAGCTGCCACAACGTCCACCAGTGGGACCCTGCGGAAAATGGTCAGGGGCCGGGCGAGCCTCTTGAGGGTGACGCTAAAAACAGCTTTTTGCGGATACGTAATGACGCTAACGCCGCTCTGTGCAATGACTGTCACGCCGGTAAATATGTTGTCGAAGGGACAGATCACGACCTCTCTGTCACCGCGCCAGAAGAAAAGAACAAGCTCGGGAAGACCGTAAAAGAGACCGGGCCGTGCGGCGCGTGTCACGTAATACACAACAGCTATTCTAGCTTTAAACTATGGGCGCGTTCGCTCGGTGGGAACCAGTTTGATGATGGTATAACACGGCTATGCTTCAGCTGCCACAGCAAAAACAAGGTCGCGAAAAAGAAGCTCGTCGGGATGAACACCCACCCTGTAAATGTCGACATAGCGGGGGCGGACGGAACGACCGATCTGCCGTTATTTAATGAGAAAGGGTATTTCCCGAAGAAGGGTGAACGTGGTAAGGTGTTCTGTTCTACCTGCCATAATGTCCACCAGTGGGATCCAATGGTCAAGGATAAAGGTCCGGGGGAGGCGGTTGAGGGCGACCGCTCTAACAGCTTCTTGTGGCTACCGAACGATACAGGTTCGAAGCTCTGCAAAAACTGTCACGAGGGTAAGGATTTTGTCGAGGGCACTGAGCATGACATGGCTGTAAGCGCTCCGGAGGAGAAGAACCTGAAGGGGATGACTGTCTCTGAGACCGGACCGTGCGGCGCGTGCCATATCGTCCATAATGGTGTCTCTACGTTTAAGCTTTGGGGTAAGGAGCTTGGTGGTGATGAGGATATGGACGGAATATCGCGCCTATGCTTCAGCTGTCATGACAAAAATAAAGTTGCTGAAGAAAAACAGGTGGGTAAGGTTTCGCACCCTGTAAGTGTTGATATCGCCACGGTCGGCGGGAAGACCTCGCTACCGCTCTTCACAAAAGAAGGGAAGGGGAGTTCTTCGGGTAAGGTGTTCTGCTCTACCTGCCACAACGTCCATCAGTGGAATCCGAGGGAAAAAGAGATGGGGATCGGTGATAAGAGCGAGGGTAACAGCTCGAACAGCTTTCTGCGGTTGCCGAACGACTCCGGCTCTTCGCTATGCAAGGACTGCCACGGCGGTAAGGAGCTTATCGAAGGTACCGAGCATGACCTGTCTGTCACCGCGCCAGAAGAAGAAAACGCTATTGGTGAGACTGTAGACATTGCCGGACCATGCAGCGCGTGCCACCTGGTACACAATGGGTTGTCCACCGCGTTTTTGTGGGCCCGTACTCCGGGTGTCGGTGATGATAAGATAACGCGGTTATGCACAAGCTGCCACCTTGAGGGGCGGGTAGCCGAAAAGAAAACATTGAACGAGAACTCGCACCCGGTCAACGTACCGATCGCGCGTGCCGATGGTAGCACTAGATTTCCTCTCTACAATGAGGATGGCAAAAAAGACCCGAACGGAAAAGTATATTGTGGATCATGCCACAATGTCCACCAGTGGGATCCAAAGGTAAAAGAGTTTGGGCCGGGTAAGAACATCGAGGGTGACAGCATGACCAGCTTTCTGCGCGCGGCGGATCTCGACCTCTGCGGTGACTGTCACCAGGGTAAGGATCTCATAAAAGACACAGAGCATGATCTGAGGATCACAGCGCCGGATGAAAAAAACGCGCTGGGGCAGACTGTTGCCGAGAGTGGGGTTTGTGGCGCGTGCCATGTTATCCATAATGGAGTCGAGTCGTCACTGATCTGGGCGCGGGAACTTGGCCCGGGATTTATACGGGATTGGAAGAAACCGTTTGGCGCGGAAGAAGATTTTGTAGTTCAAGCTTGCACAAGTTGCCATTCTAGTGGTAATATAGGGGGTAAGAAGTTGCCGGTCGTCGGCTTGCACCCCAGAAACATTTTTGTCGGGATAAAGCCGAACTCTTTTATCAGAACCAGGGAGCCGGTACCACCGCTCTATGATGTTGATGGCGAGCGGACTAAGACTGGAAACCTTGTATGCCCTACATGCCACAATCTGCACCAGTGGAGCGGCCGAAGAAGGAGTCCGGGACCTGGTAAGGATACAGAGGGTAACGCGAATAACAGTTTCCTGCGTAAGGGTGTTTCTTTTGGGCTTTGCCCGGACTGTCACGCGTTTGACGGGCTGTACAGGTACAAATATTATCATGTCCCGAGGATGAGGAATAAGCAGCGGAAAGAGCAGGGATCGTCAGGTCGGAAGAAGAAAAAGAAGAGGTTTGAGTTTATGCCAGGGAGAAGGAGATAATGAATGACTAAGCCCGCAGGGGTTCAAATAAAAAGGTGGTTCGTAACGCTCGTTATTTTGCTTTCGATCGTCAACCTGATATCTGTGGTTTCTCTGTTTATCGTTTATAACAGGATAGATGAGATAAAGTCCGCGTACCAGCCTATTGTTAAGTCGAGTTCGGTGATCAACGCCAGAATCATGTCCGCTGAAACTGACCTGTACAAATATCTCGCTGAGTATCAGAACAACCTCAGCTCTGTTTATAATAAAACAAACGCGTTGATAATAGAACTCAACCGGATAAAGAATATTATCAATGAATACAACCTGCAAGACTCGATGGATATGAACCTGCTTGAGGGTATTATTGTGTCTACTGAGACCTTCGTTGAGGCGATCAAGCGGCTCGAAAGTATGAAGAAACAGGAGAAGAAAAACTGGGAACTGATCGATGACCTCAACAACGAGGCTATGGAGATGGGCGCCGAAACACTCCGAAAGGCCGCTATAGTCAGTAGTAAAGCGAACCTGCTGATAAACAAACATAACATCAAGGTTCGGAAGATCGCGCTGACCGTTGTCTCTATCCTATTTGTTTTCCTCATCGTCAGCGTTATCATCATGGTGCAACTGCTACACTGGTGGAGAACATTCGAAGACCTTATTCTTGAGCTGTAAACCGTGCTTAGTTCTTAATGTTGAAGTTTGTGGGTGACATTCATTGTGTGTGTGGGTTACTTGGTATTTTTGGAATACTTCGGGAATAACATGTAGAAAGCGTGTGGGTGGTGTTCTGGCGGAGTGACTACTTAATGCCGCTTTTGAGTACCATCAGGATCTCTTTCGCGATTGATTTAAGTGTCTCAAAAACGCCTTTTCCTGAGGTCGCGCACCCTTCAAAATCCGGTATGCCTCTTTCATTCAACGCTTCTCTCATCTCATCAAGGCTCACTATGTTCTCTAGGTCGCGCTTGTTGTACTGAATGACGTAAGGTAGGTCGTCTAGGTTGTAGCCATGTTCGAGCAGGTTTTCTTTAAGGTTTTCAACGCTTTCTATATTCGCTTCCATCCGCTCGACTTGAGAGTCAGCTACGAATACGACACCATCAACGCCTTTTAGGATGAGCTTCCGGCTGGCATCGTAGAACACCTGCCCCGGAACGGTGTAGAGATGAAAACGTACTTTAAAGCCGCGTATCTCCCCGAGAGCGAGAGGCAAAAAGTCGAAGAAGAGAGTTCGCTCTGTTTCAGTCGCGAGCGATATCATCTTCCCCCTTGTCTGAGGATTTGTTTTATTGTATATGAACTGCAAGTTCGATGTCTTACCACACAGGCCAGGCCCGTAGTATACGATCTTACAATTAATTTCTCTCGAAGAATAGTTTATAAATGACATTTGTTTATATAACTACCTTTCTCAATACGCTTTATTTAAACAGATTATCAATATCATCATCGGTGATCTCGGCAAATGGCGACTCCGGGCCTGCCGCGGACTCATCTTCTATCCTCTTCATTAGGCTCTCAAATATTTTTGTTATAGAGTCGCTTGCTTTTTTGACCCGCAGGCGAACAAGCCCTAATGAGGATTTCCTGTCAAAAATTACAACTAATATTACCCGCTGGGCGATGATAGAGAGGTGAATATTATCCTTTTCCCCCTCATGGAAGAGTATCGAGAACTCCTTCTCTCCGATCAATTTGGCGAGACCGCCTGTCGCCGCGATATTACCGGCGGTGAGAGACGCGAGGGAAGTACTGTCAAGCTCATCAGTGTCACCGCAACTCGCGATCAACTGACCATTTTTATCCACGAGAAAAATCGACTTGGCGTTGGCTTCTTTCAAGAGCTTGTTGATAATAACCGAGATCTCTTGATATTCTTCTTCATACATAATCATCTGTGAACCAGGCATTACGTTCTCCTTGTTTGAGCGCCCATTTCAAAAGTAACAGCATAAGGGGTCATGACGACCCCAATGCGTGTCTTTTTCAAATTATAATTTGATTGTATCAAGTTTTTCCATTCTTTGCAATCTGTCCCAATCATCATCAACATGCTTTTGTAGCTTTTCGATAATATGAGCGTTCTCCGGCTTGAAGAGGTGCTTGAACCGCCCCTGTCTCTCTAACCATTTAGTCAGCTCAATTTTTTCTTTTGGCTTGAAGTTGATCTTTACCTTACGGTTTTCGATCTCATAAAGCGGCCAGTAGCATGTTGTCACCGCGAGTTTCGCGAGCATTACAGTCTCTTCGGGCTTAGAACGCCAGCCTCTGTGACATGGTGCGGTGATGTTGAGGAAACACGCGCCCGGTGTCTCTAACGCCTTCTTAACCTTACGGATAAGGTCCTTCCAGTATGCCGGTGACGCCTGCGCCACGTAAGGGATATCATGAGCCGCCGCGATAACCGCGAGGTCTTTACGCTGTTGCTCTTTCCCTTGTTTTACCTTGCCGACCGGTGTAGTCGTTGTGTTCGCGCCGAGCGGAGTTGAGCTTGACCGCTGGATACCGGTGTTCATGTAAGCGCCGTTGTCATAACAAATATATACGAAATCGTGACCTCTTTCGAGAGCTCCTGAAAGTGACTGTAAACCGATGTCATAAGTACCGCCGTCACCACCGAACGCGATGAACTTTATCTTTTTGTCCGCTGGTATCTTTCCCTGCGCTCTCAACGACTGATACATCGCTTCGACACCCGAGATAGTCGCGGCTGAGTTTTCAAACGCGCTGTGGATCCATGGCACACGCCATGAGGTAAATGGATATATTGATGTGCCGACTTCGAGGCACCCTGTAGCGTTTGAGATAACGACCGGATCATCCGCCGCCATAAGCACCTGCCGCACGACGATCGGGGCTCCGCATCCCGCGCAAAGCCTGTGGCCGCCGGCGAGATGTTCTGGTTTATGTGATAGTTCTTTTAAGTTTGCCATTGATTGTCTCCTATGATAAATAAAATCTTATAGTATTAACTTTCGACCATTTTAATCACAAAGCAAACAGGTAAATCAGGTGAAGCGCAACGTTTTTTGTTACACCCTAACCGTAATATAATCGGTTACTTTATCTATTGTACCTGTTTTACTTGCTTTGTCAAGCTCTTTAAACAACTCTTCAACGTGGTGGACTTCAAGGTCCCTGCCACCGAGTCCAAAGACTTTACCGAAAGCTAGCGGCGCGTTTTCGACTCCATATAACGCCGATCTTACCTCGGTGAAGAGCGGTCCGCCGGCAGATCCGAATGAGTCAGATCTGTCCATGACAACCAAAGCTTTTAAGTGCTTTAACGCGTTCGCCATCTCTTCCGCTGGGAAAGGTCGGAACATACGTGGCTTTAAGAGACCAACCTTGTGCCCCTTTTCTCTCAGCTCATTTACAACCGCTTTCACTGTACCGGCCGCTGAACTCATAACGACAAACGCCACCTCAGCGTCTTCGAGCATGTACTCCTCGAAGAAGCCGTAATGCCTGCCGAATGAATCACCAAACTTTTTGCCGACATCGAGTATCACCTGCTTAGCGCTTTCCATCGCGTCTACCTGCTGTCGCTTCATCTCTATGTAGAAGTTTTGCAGAGCGATCGGACCATAAGTAACCGGGTTCTCAACATCGAGCATCGGGAAGTGCGGCTTATAATCACCGATGAACGCTTTTACCTCATTGTCGTCTAGCAGCTCCATCTTTTCGATCGAGTGGCTGATGATGAAACCGTCCATACAGGTCATTATCGGTAGTCTTACATCCATCTCTTCGCTTATCAGTACCGCCTGAATTATGTTATCATACGCTTCTTGAGCGTTTTCAGCGTAAAGCTGTATCCAGCTCGCGTCCCTCGCGCCCATCGAGTCGCTGTGATCGCAGTGGATGTTGATCGGTGCGCTAAGCGCTCTGTTGACCACCTGCATAACGATCGGCAACCGAGTTCCAGACGCTACATATAGCATCTCCCACATTAGCGCCAGTCCGGCGGATGATGTAGCTGTCATGACCCGCCCACCCGCGGCGGCAGCGCCAATACAGGCCGACATAGCGCTATGCTCACTCTCGACAGTAACGAGGTTTGTGTCAACCGCGCCGTCAGCGGCGAAAGAAGCGAACACCTGCATGACCTCAGTTGAAGGCGTAATCGGGTACGCCGCGCAAACATCCGGGTTTATTTGTTTCATCGCGTTTGCGACCGCGTGATTCCCCGTCATCGCAACAATTTTTTTTGACATAATCGACCTCCAAAATTTTTAACAGGCTTACCTGTTTTTTTCAAACTTTTCGCCCTGATGCCTGAGCAGGGTATTCATCGTTTTGCCTCACCTGTAAGATTCTGTGTATTTCGAACCTCACCAAGTCAGGCTTGGCATATCGCGTTATCTGTACTTATCTTCGCTTTCCATCGTGATCGCTTTTACTTTTGTCGGGCACTCAAACTGGCAGATACCGCAACCTTTGCAGTGATCATAGTCAAAGTGCGAGAATTTTTCATCCTCTACTATGACAGAAGAATCAGGACAGTAAATCCAGCAAAAGAGACAATTGATACAGTTGTCCTTGTTGTGTACCGGTCTAGAAGATCTCCATGTACCTGTGTTATAATCATGCGAACTCCCCGCCTTCGGGATAAGACCGCCAATCGGAAGAACCTTATAACTTTTTGATTCGTCACTCATTTATCGCACCTCCTCATACGCTCGTTTAATCGCGCTTATATTTCCTTCAATGATCTTCTCAGAGAACTTCTTCGCGAAGTTTATCCGAATATCGTCTAAGAGCATCTCCAGCGTGACTATGTTGGTGGCTTTCACCATCGCTCCTAATATCGGTGTGTTTGGCATAACCCTGCCGATACACTCGAGCGATATTTTGTTCGCGTCTACCGCGAATACTTTCCTGTTGCCCCAGTCACGGCTAGCCTTCAACTCATCTACGCTATGCGCGGTGTTGACTATGACTGTAGCCTCATCCTTCGCGCCCTCTAAAACATCTACCGCGCCTAACAGTGTCGGGTCGAGTACGACCACGATACCTGGTGTCCTTACCGGGCAGTGGATAGTTATCTCGTTAGCGCCAATACGGCTGTACACTCTGATCGGCGCGCCGGCTCTCTCAGGACCGTACTCCGGGAACGCCTGGATGAACTTACCGCCGGTGAGAGCGGCTTCCGCCAAAGCTTTAGCGGCTGTAACTGTTCCTTGACCACCTCTGCCATGCCAACGTATCTCAACAAAATCTTTCATAAATAACCCCCTTTAAAATAGTTAAGAATTAATAATTATGAATTAAGAATTAAAAACCCCACCGCCATCGCGATCTGTCCAAAATTCTTAATCCATAATTTTTAGTTAAAAACTTCTACACAACCTGTTTTTTATGTATAAAAACTACTACCGTCGTCCCGAACTGGTTTCGGGACCTGTCAGCATTCATTAGGCTTCCCAGATCCTGAAATAAGAGGTGCGCCTCAAATTCAGGATGACAGTTTTCTGTATTTACATTCTTCACTCTGAATCCATAACTCTTCAATATTGAACCCTGCCCTCAAGCGACCTTGCCAGCGAAAGCGAATCAACATACTCGAGTTCGCTACCGACCGGTACTCCATACGCTATCCTGGATACCTTTATACCGAGCCCGGCGAACTGACCTTTTATGTAGTTCGCGGTCGTTTCACCCTGCGCTCTCGGGTTGGTAGCGAGTATAACTTCTTTTACGCCCCGCCCCTTCACCAGCGCGATGAGCTTGTCGATCCTAAGGTCTCTCGGTGTTATTCCATCGAGCGGGGATAGCACACCATGTAGCACAAAGTACTTACCGGCATATTTTTTTGTTCGCTCTATCGCTCTAAGATCCACTGGTGTCTCGACAACACAGATAACCTTGTCATCCCTCTTCGGGTTCGCGCATATACAACATGGATCACTATCATCCAAGCTAAAACAGTTACTACAAAATTTGACTTCACTTTTTAAGGTGACAATAGCGTCAATGAGCTTTTTCACTTCGCTCTTCGGCTGTTTCATCAAAAAGTAAGCAAACCGTGTCGCCGACTTCTCACCGACAGTCGGGAACTTCTTAAACGCCGCGACCAGCTCATCGATCGACTTTGAAAGCTTACTCATATATTCGTCCCACTAAAACAGTCCGGGCATCCCGGGAATATTCAAGCCTTTTGTGACCTGCCCCATTTCACTTTGCGCCAGATCCTGCGATTTTCTGATACCCTCGTTTACCGCCGCGACGATAAGATCTTCAAGCATCTCTATATCTTCTGGGTTGACAACATCCTTCTCTAGCTTTATCTCCACAAGCTCATTTTTCCCGTTGACTACGACTGACACCATACCACCGCCAGCAGTCGCCTCGACAGTTTTGTTTTCCAGCTCAGCCTGTACCTTCGCGAGTTTCGCCTGCATCTTCTGAGCCTGCTTCATCATCGTGTTAAATCCGCCCTTCATCTATGCTACCCCCTTTTAATGAGTTTTTTGTCGCGTTACGGCTATCGCCTAACAGCAACCTACCCCTAGAGTCCCGATTACTACCTCGGGAATGACAGAGTACATTAATTCATAATTCATCATTTTTCATTCTTAAAATCTACGATCTCACCTTCAAAAAGCTGTTTTGCTTTGGTGAATATCGGGTCGGAATGTTCCGCCTCCAACATCATCGCGCCTTTTGTTTTTTTCTTATCATTACTATATAAACTATTTTTACCGGATTTTTCAACTGTTTTTATAATTATTTTTAAATTTCGGTCAAAATAATTGTATGCGAGCTCTTTTAAACTCATCTGAATCTCCTGCGATTCAAAGTATTCAAGGAAATATTTGTCAGACGCGCTGATGTTTATTTCGTCACCGGTCACCTCAAATTCACTGAGTGGCTCTATATGAGAATAGAGGAGGATACTCTTCTTCTTCAGATACTGAACAAACCCCTCGGCATTCCTCTCACCCGCCGGAATAACCTCGCTTTGCTCCGGCGCTACGGGCTTCGGCGGTGGCGGGGTAGTGTTCGCCTGCCGGGTGTCAGGTTGTTGATTTTTGCTCTCAGTACGCCTTGCTTGTCTTGGTGCAGGTTCTGGCGCGCGCCTCACTTCATTACGCCTCTGCTGGGCGGGTTGCGCGGGCCGCGAAAATCCACCGGAGTTGCCCGAATCCCCCCCCTTCGCTACTATCTTCTTCTCTAGCGCGTCGAGTTTTTTGACGATCGCCGCAAGCGGCAATACCCGAAACCGGTTGATCATCTTCAAAACGCTCATCTCGAGCAATATCTTCGGGGTCATCGACCTCGTTATCTCTTCTTCAGCCTTGTAGAGGATGTTGAATATCAGTAGCAGCTCCTTGACATCGATCTCGTCAGCGAACGTTTTTATCTCATTGAGTTCACCCTCTGACAGGTCGATTATCTCCCCTGGGTCCTTCGCCGATTTAAACGCGACGATATCACGAAACGCCTCTAATATATTAAAACAGAACTGGTTGATATCATGACCGTAATCATGAATACTGTTAATCACACGCAGAGCTTTGTCGGCGTCCTTGCGGATCACCGCCCCGACTATCTCGTAGATCAGAGCGCGGTCGATAACACCGAGGATGCTGTTCACATCGGCGTCAGATATCTCAGTCCCACCGTACGAGATGATTTGATCGAGTATGCTCTGGCTGTCACGCATACTGCCGTTCGCCGCTTTGGCGATCTGCAGAACAGACGCGTCGCTTATTTTTATACCCTCTGATTTGAGTATCCGTTTCAGGTGGCCGCATATCTCACTTAGCGATATTTTTTTGAAATCATAGCGTTGACAGCGGGATAGTATCGTTATCGGTATCTTATGCGGCTCGGTGGTGGCGAAGATAAAAATAGCGTGCGCGGGCGGCTCTTCAAGCGTCTTCAACAGTGCGTTGAAAGCCTCCTTCGTCAGCATGTGCACCTCATCGATGATGTATATTTTATGCTTGCTCTTAGAGGGGAAGTACTTTATGTTCTCCCGCAGCTCACGGATCTCATCGATACCGCGGTTAGACGCGCCGTCTATCTCAAGCACATCTATGCTGTTACCTTCTGATATCTCTTTGCAGTTTTCGCAGACGCCGCACGGCTTTGTCGTCGGACCATCCACGCAGTTCATCGATTTGGCGAGTATCCGCGCCATGGAGGTCTTACCGACACCCCTCGCCCCGGTGAAAAGGAACGCGTGCGCTACCCTGCCGGATGTGATCGCGTTTTGGAGAGTCCTACACGCGAAGCTCTGACCGACAATATCCTCAAAAGATTGGGGTCTCCATTTTCTGGCTAAAACTAAATAAGACATTTTTCGGGTCTCTCAAAAGGGGATAGCCCCAAAGAAATGGGGGCGTTTAGTCAAGGAACTCCCGCATTGGTAGTTCCCGTTTCTTGATAGCTAGGCACCCCCGTAACACACGAAAGACGCTACGGTCGCTGCTTCCTTCCGGCTCTGACGAGGTTGGTAGGCTTTAGTTGTACAGGACCCAGCTATCAAGAAAACAATGAAG
>JAJRXV010000220.1 GCA_024276115.1 Deltaproteobacteria bacterium | reverse complement strand
TACACTCCCGAGCATCGCGATGCTGGTCGCACCCCCTTTTTACGGGTACTTACAGCGACGACTTTTTCGAAAACAGGGAGAATTCTCTATTTGGCAACAGTCCCTTTAGAGAAACCGTGAAAGCGGCTAAATCATCTCTTTACAATGATCGGTAAACAGGATATACTATTTCCTGCCTCGGTGGACATAGTCTATAATGCTTCACCGGAGTAGAATCAGTACGCTTTAATATATATGTGGGGCTGTAGCTCAGCTGGGAGAGTACTTGACTGGCAGTCAAGGGGTCGGCGGTTCGAGCCCGCTCAGCTCCACCATAAACGTGACGTTTAATCCAATAAGGCTTCCGCCTCGTACGGATCTTAATTTATTTATTTTCATCATCCGCCTTGTCGTTGATAACGTACAGGTTATAGCAACCACTCCGCATTTCCCCTAAAAACAAGCTATTTTATACATTCATTCGCCGATTCAATTTATAAAAGGTGTAGTGATGATAAATATAATGGCTATATTGCTTTAAAATTTGCACAGGCAAAAAGATACAAATATGTTCTTAACCTCCTGACAAAAAAAGGCACTCAATAGGATTAATTAATAGTATTCGCAACAATCAAACAAGACAACGAACCTTGATCTAGTGCCAACATTATTGTTGTTGTTATTCTTTGCTTCATGTTTTATTCTGATGACAAGTGGGATACCTTATAGCGCCATTGGATGGTATAAAATAATGAATATAAGAACCAAGGGTATTACCACCGCTTATGCCGCACAACCGACCCAACCGACGTAACGCTTGATGGTTTACTGGTACAATTTTTCCGACCCGTCACAAAAATTATACCAAAATATATGTGGCAATAATACTTTTAATTTGGTATTAATAGTGTGCAATGATAAGATTATTCGAATATATTGGTAACTGGGCGATCAAAACGCTCGAGGAGATGGGGCAGATCGGCTCGCTTTTCATGAACTTCCTCTACTGGGCAGTACGCCCGCCGTTCCGCTTCAGACTGCTATTTAAGCAGATGGAGCTGGTCGGGGTCAACTCCGCGATAGTGGTGCTACTCACAGGTACCTTCACCGGCGCGGTGCTCGCGCTCCAGGGCTATCACGCACTAAGCAAGGCCGGGATGGAGAGCCTCGTCGGCGCGGGCGTCGCGTTGAGTATGGCGCGCGAACTCGGTCCGGTACTCACAGGGCTGATGGTCACCGGACGTGTCGGGTCGTCGATGGCGGCCGAGATCGGTACGATGCGCGTCACAGAGCAGATCGACGCGATGCACACAATGGCGGTAGAACCGGTTAAGTACCTCGTCGTACCGAGGATACTCGCGGCGACAATTATGCTACCAATCCTCACGGTCATCAGCGATTACGTCGGTGTGCTCGGTGGATATTTCGTCGGCGTACACCTCCTCGACATCAACGCCGGTATATTCAAGAGCAAAATATACGAGATGGTAGAGTTTGACGATATTTATAACGGTCTGATAAAAGCGCTGGTGTTCGGGCTCATCCTCTCCACCATCGGTTGTTACAAAGGTTTTTACACCTCGGGCGGCGCGGCGGGAGTCGGGCGCGCCACCACACAGTCGGTTGTCCTCGCGTCAGTAACGATCCTCATTTCGGACTATATGCTCACATCATTCATGTTCTAACAAACATGCCGTTTAATCATCCCGGGGACATATCAGTTTATCACACTACAGCTTGTTTAGACTTAAAATCGGCGTAAAAACGTTTGACAGTTCGCCCAAAAGGTGTTATATCACGTTACATATTTCATACTTTCTCTTTTTTTTCGGGGAACAAAGTAAACCTCTTGTGCGCCCGTAGCTCAGCTGGATAGAGCGTCGGACTTCGAATCCGCAGGCCGCAGGTTCGAATCCTGCCGGGCGTACCACTACAACCTTCAAAATATATAAATAAAATATTAATTATATTAGCAGTGTGTAAAAAACATACATCTGTTGCAAAATCAAGGATTTACAGCCCCACCGCAAGCAGTCCCCGCGAGCGTTGCGACACCTCAAGAGGGGATTTGAGCGTATTGACTGTTACTTTATTGAAAAAAAGTGAAAACTCGAGACACAAAAAAGATTGATTTTTTAGCTTTTATATGCTACTTTTACGCCGATAAAATAATTTTGTAAAGTAACGGGGTAAATAGTTTACATGTCTAATATTTCAAAAAGATTCCATGAGGTTTTGGCGCGGGGGGAGAAGCTCTTCATCCCGTACATAATGGCGGGCGACCCAAACCTTGACCTGACAGAGAAGATGATCTACAAACTTGTCGAGAGCGGCGCTGACATAATCGAGCTTGGTATCCCGTTTTCTGATCCGATGGCTGACGGTCCGACGATACAGCTCGCGGCTGAGCGGGCGCTCGAGACCACCATAACGCTGAAGGATATTCTCGCGCTTATGACGAGAGTCAGGGAGAAGACGGATATACCTGTCATCCTGATGGGGTATTACAACCCGATATTCCATTACGGCGCTGAGCGGTTCGCCAAAGACGCGAAGACCGCCGCTGTTGACGGTCTGCTTATCGTGGATCTGCCGCCGGATGAGGCCGGAGAGCTCAAACCATACACTGACGAGCAGGGGATAGACATAGTTTTCCTCGCGGCGCCGACTAGTACGGACGCGCGGCTTAAGCTGATAGCCGAGAACGCAAGCGGTTTTGTGTATTATGTTTCTGTGACCGGTGTGACCGGTGCGCGTGACACACTCGCTACGACGATAGATGAAAAACGTGAGCATATAAAAAAGCATGTGGACATACCGGTCGGAATCGGTTTTGGTATCTCCACCACCGACCAAGTAAAAGAACTATGCAAATCGTTCGACGCTGTGATAGTCGGTAGCGCCATAGTGAAGCAGTTCGAGGATTTTTCGAGCGAAGAGCGGTTGCTCGCGGATGTAGGTGATTTTGTAAGGAAACTGAAAGGCGCGACAAAATTAAATCAGTAATTCAGTAAATTGTTAGTTTTGCGTCAGTGGAATTTTTGTGGTATGCTTATTTTATTAAGTGGGCGACAGACCCATTAGGAGGCGCGTATGAGCAGTTCTGAGGAACTTTTCTCGAAATTTGGCAAGACTTTCTCAAAAGGCTCGGTCTTGTTCCTTGATGGTGATGACAGTCGTGAGATGTACATCATCCAAAAAGGTAAAGTGAAAATAAGCAAAAAAGTGAGGGATGTTGAGAAAACGCTTATCGTACTCGGTGAGGCTGAGTTCTTTGGTGAGATGGCCACACTCAACAACAAACCCCGCTCCGCGTCGGCTACGGTCGTCGAAGACAGCGAACTACTTGTTATCGACCCGGGCACTTTTGAGGCGATGGTGCTGAACAGTACCGAAGTCGCCCTGAAGATGATCAAAAAACTCGCGCAACGTTTGCAAGAGGCTGATGATCAGATCGAAAACCTGATGCTGAAGGATAACAACTCCAAGGTCGTGAATATACTGATACGGCTTGCGTATAGCTCTGGGGAAAAAGTCGATGGCGGTATCAAAATCAGGATATCTCCGGTTGACCTCGCGGCAAAAGTCGGAATCGAACCGCGCGTAATAAAAGAAGTAGTCATAAAACTTGTCAGAGGTAAGATCCTCAAAGTCGTCGCTGACGGACTGGTTGTTTCGAGCATCGATGATCTGACGAAGTACTTGAGTTTTTTGACGATGAAGGAAAAATTTAATGGTATGGGGTAATCCCCTACAAATAATAGCAGAAGGAAACAAAAATGTTTTGGATAAAAAGAGAACGAAGAAAATTCAACTCCGCGGGTAAGGCAAAATCCACGATACCTGAGGGGTCATGGAAAAAATGCCCGACTTGCAATCAGATAATCTTCAGTGAGGAAATTCAACGTAATTTGATGGTATGCCCGAAATGCGAGCATCACTTCAGGATAAACGCGACCGAGCGTATGGAGCTGATTGTCGATGAGGGTACTTTTGTCGAATCGTACGCTGAGCTTGAGACTGATGATCCGCTCAACTTCAAGGATATAAAAAAGTACAAAGACAGGCTGAAAAAACTCAAGGAAGAGAAGAACAAGTATTCGGCGATCATCGTCGGTGAGGGTAAAATAAACAACCGGCGCGCTAAACTCGGGTTCTTTGAGTTCAGCTTTATGGGCGGCTCTATGGGGAGCGTCGTCGGGGAGAAAATCGCGAGCATAGTCGAAGACGCAATCGAAGACTCCATCGGTGTTGTCATATTCTCATCGTCTGGTGGCGCGAGGATGCAAGAAGGCATTTTTTCGCTTATGCAGATGGCGAAAACCAGCGCGGCGTTGTCAAAGCTGAAAAAATGCGGACTGCCTTTTATCTCAGTACTGACCGACCCTACTACCGGTGGTGTTACCGCCAGCTTCGCGATGCTGGGTGATATTATCGTCGCCGAGCCGTGCGCTCTAATATGTTTTGCCGGACCGCGGGTGATAGAACAGACGATCCGCCAGACCCTGCCAGACGGCTTTCAGCGCGCGGAGTACCTGCTAGAGCATGGCATGATAGATATGATCGTACACCGGAACAAACTGAAAGAAACAATCAGTAAATTATTGAACATGTTAAAGAATTGATGGAAGTTGATTAGAAGGTAAAAAACGCTATCCAAAAATAACGAAAGCTTGGGACGACAACAATATATTTATGCCTATTATACCATGTTCTGTATATTAAAAATCAACAAAAAACCGGTTTTTTTGAGAGATTCGCTCATTTTTTACAAGTCGTTCAATTGTCATTTACTTTTTCATATAATTCGGGGCTATGCGCTTTATTATTTTAAACAGTTTTTCTTTTTCAGTACTTTCGGTTGATTTATTACAATAATCAATCAAAGGCTTCAGCACCGGTTCACCGGTTTGCACGAGTTTTTCCCAACGCTCTAATATGATAAAAAAACTGATTTTCTGCATCAGCGATACCGGTGTCCACTCCATCATCTCCAGCGCGTGAGCGGCGCTTCTGGCCGCTTTTTTATTTGAATTGTCGAGTATCAGAGCCAGTTTCTCCTGCGACGCGGGGTTGCGTACCCCTTTCAAGGCGGTAACAGCCGCGTTTACCTCTTTGTAACTGTTCCTCTTGATAATGACTTTTACGATCGGTGTAATTATACGAGGATCATCGATCTTACCGAGCGCGTTTATCGCGGCTACCCGTATTTTTTTTGTCTGATTTGAATTGATGATCTTTATCAGTGGGTTTATCGCTTTAGTCGCTTTCATGTCAGCAAGCGCCTTCACCGCGTCAAGCTTGACTGATGTTTCTTTATCGGTGAGGGTCTTGACTATAGCTTCTACTGCCGCGTCACTGTTTATTATTTTCAGAGATATCAGTGCGCTTTTTCTCTTGTCAACATCGCTTGCTGAGGTGTTATCGATAGTGCTCTTCAGAACAGCTTCATATTTCTTACTCTTTCTCCAGTTCAGGTCTATCTTGTCGAGAGTTACCTTGAAGCTTTCCCGGGTGCTTTCAGGAACAGAACCATCGATCAAAAGCTTAATAAAGCTTTCCATAGCGACACTACCCATCCTTTCAAGCATGTCCCATTTTTTATACGCGATGAAGTATTTCAACTTATCATTAGGTGTAACCGGGAACCAGCCGATTTTTTCGAGTGCTTTCATCGCGAAGCGCCGTATAAAAGACGCTTCATCGTCGAGCATAAGCACCAAAGGCTTTATCGCGCGTTTATCACCAATCTCACCTAATGATTTCACCGCCTTTGCCCGGATATAATTGTATTTATCCCATAAAACATTGACAAGCGGACCAATCGCGCCAGCACCGTACTGGACTACTTTATCCCAATCTTCAACCGCAATATAATAAGAGACTGACTCTGTATTCTTAGGCGTCCAATTCAACAAATTTAAGGCTAAGGCGGCGTTCCTTCTAACGCTCAGTTTTTTATCGCTAAGCATCTTCACAAGCTGTGGCACCGCGCTTTGCGCGGCTTTGCCAATCGTACCCAACTTCTTCACGGATTTCGTCTTGTCTTTGTCATCGGCAGAACGTATTTTTTCTAAAAGCGCGGCGATTTCTTTAGACGATACTCTTGTCTCCGTATGCAAGTTGTTCTTGCTTTTATTTTTGAATGACTTTAGTGGGTTACTTCTTCCCGGAGAAAACTTGTTTATATTGAACAGCTCCGCTATGCTTTTTTTGTTCGGGGTTACGTTCTCAGCTCTACTTGCCGGGGCAGTCCCCCCTCTGCGGTCAATAGCTTTTTTTATAATATTACTTCTTGTTGTTGGGCGATGTTCGGGGGTAATCCTCCGTCTGCTTTTTGCGATAGTCTCACACGAGTTTTGAGTGATTACGTTTAGCCGTTTACCCACTAGTTTATTCAACAGTATCAACTCTTCGTCGTTGATTGTCGCTATTATGTACTTTATCTTCTCAAGCTTGTTTTGCGGTTCCCATTCTATCTTTTTCAATATGTTCGCCGCGTTTGAGCTTTCGTTCGCGTCACCAGATATTAAGGCTGTAACCAGTGATTCCTTTGCCGGCTCCCCTATTTTTGTCAAAGCAGTTGCCACCGCGATTTTAACAGTCTCATCGTTATCACTCAAAAGAATGATAAGTCTTGGTATCGCTTCTGCCGCGTCGCTTCCCATATCACCGAGAGTTGTCGCGCCCTGAACGCGTTTTTGTGGCACTTGTGAGAATAGCATTTTATTCCCCTCGGCAAAAGCTGTGTTAGTTTTCCAGTCAGGGTCTATAGCGTTCAAAGCGTTGATTGTTTTTTTCTTCGCTCTATTCGTCAAGCTACTGTTCTTTTGGATTGTTATAAGAGGATCGATCGCGCGTGGATCGCCGAGCTTACCGAGCGCTTCGGCTGCGTTTTCTCGTGTTGCTTCATCATAAAGCGCGGAGATAAGCGGTGCGACCGCTTTTTGGTCACCGATTTCACCAAGCGCCCACGCCGCGGCAGACTTTACAGAATCGTCGTTTGAATATATAAGTATCGTTGACAGCTTTGGTAGAGCGATAGTCGCCTGTTCTTTCATCTTCCCGAGCGTTTTTATCGCGTCCCTTCGCTCGCTTGCGCTTGTTGCTGTCAGCTTCGCTACCTGCGCTTTTACATCTTCGCCTGTGTAAACGACCTCCTGATGTGGTAGACGCACACACGCGGAAAAGAATAGCAGTAAAAAAGCCGTGATGATAAATGATCTTACATTATTATGATTCTGCATAATACTCCTTGTTATTAATCTTTGTGTGAGGTTGATTGCTTATACCAAGTTGCGTTCAAGGGGTAACAAGACGGCAGGGAAAAGCGATGCTGATGTGCGCTGAGAATACACTAAGGAGCAAACGAAGTCAATACAGAACGTTTACTGGTTATTGTTTCGCTCCACGTACAAGAAAGAACCTGATAATATTCGTCATTTTGCCAGAGTGTGGTGGATCCGCAACGCACTCATAAAAATAGTCATTTATATTTTCTCTATCTATTGAAAGATTCCTGAACATCCGTACCATCGTGAGCCACAACCTGTCCCATATTCATGTTACGCTGTTCCTGAGATCTGGTGCGAAACCCTTGTTATGCTTCAAGGGACTGTTGCCAAATAGAGAATTTCCCCTGTTTTCGAAAAAGTCGTCGCTGTAAGTACCCCTAAAAAAAGGGGGGGGTATGACCAGCATCACGATGCTCGGCAGTGTAGTCAGACTGTGTCACAATCACCCCCACAATTTATTACTACCGTGCTATGGTCCTGATTATTTTATAGCCAGCACCGGGAAAAATGTAAAAAAAACCGTTTTTTTTATCACAATAAAGTTTGTAAGTGTACGATATATATGTTATAATGCGTAAAAGTTTAAACACATTGGAGGCGAGTTTGATAAATCTGAATTTCAATATAATAAAGAGCGTAATTATTACCCCTGTCCTGCTGGAAAAGAGTTGAGATTCAGGCCGGTTAGGAAATATAAATCAAACGGCAGGGTTTATCGGGCGAAGAGCTCGACCTGCAAAATATCAAATTTATAGCTTGGGCGGGCGGGGATGTGACACCGTCTGAGGGGGAATTTCCCCTAGATTGTATTGGGCAACATGCCCAGCAGAACTCAGAGGGGCTAATGAAAAAAAATATTGCCATTTTATTAATTATTCTTTTTAGCTTTTCTAACTTTGTCACCGCCAGCGATAAGCCTGTAATAAAAAAGCTGAATGATGAATATACGATTGTCCTGCCTGTCTCTATGCAAAAAGCATTAGATGTCTATGACCCGGAGTTTAAGGTCAGACCGATGAAGGAATTCGACCAGTTCTACGTGGAAAATAACGTCTATAAAGTATCTGAAAAGGAGTTCCCATCTGCTGTGATCGGTGATTTTAACGGTGACAACATATTAGACGCGGCGATCCTTGGCTATTCAAAAAATAAGAAAAAATTTATCTATATTATGTCAAAGGGAAATGATTTCAAAATCCTTGAATTTTATGATTATAGTGATTTTGGACCTGATGAGGCGATCGCTTATGTCCCTCCAAAACTGTATCAGTCTGATTATATCGAAAAGCCATTAGACCTTAAAACTGACGCGATAGAATGGATATATTATGAAAAAGGCGCGGAAATTATTTATTATAAGGATGGTAGCTTTTTACACTACGCTACCGCGGATTAGACAAAAGCGATGAACAACATCTTATCTCCAGAAGAAAAACTACTGATCCGCCTCTCAAAGATATTTTTTGATGACGATGACAAACGCGCGGCCGGCGAGCTTCTTTCCGCTGAGTTTGACACCGATTATTTTTTAGAACTATGCAAGGTTCACCACACTCTGCCTATGGCTTACAGGAATATGAAGGCGATCTCTGCCACCGGTGAAGCTACCGCGACGCTTTTAAAGAGGCTAAAAACTTTTTATAAGCAGTCACTGATGAAAAACATGATGCTCTTTGAGGAGTGTAAAAAACTCATCGTCGAATTTGAGGCGGCTGGTGTGAAAGCTATCGTCAACCAGGGGATGGCGCTCATCGCCACAATTTATTCTGATGATATCGCGCTCCGCCCGATGATGGATATGGACTTCCTGCTGCGGAAATCTGACCTCGACAAAGCGAAGGAAGTGCTGTTGAGACTCGGCTTCAGAATGCACCGGGCAGAAAAAGAGGCGTTCGCGCGGGAGTTCGAAACAAGCCTCGAATTTATGAAAAAAATGAAGGGGTTCAGCCTCTTACCGCTCACCGTGGAGTTGCACTACTGGGACGATTACAAGAACGATCCGATTGGTAGCACGTACGATTTCGACGTGGATGGTATTTTCAGCCGAGTATTGACGATCGACTTTGATGGTGTGAGAGCGCGCATTCTGAGCCGGGAAGATTTTCTGGTACACCACATCTTTCACATGGCGCTGTCACACCAGTTCACCCGACAGATATGGTTCGACGATATCGCGCAAATCCTCTCTCTGAAAGAGTTCGACTACGAGCTGTTCGGCAAACTTGTCAACCGTGGCGGCTTATACAACATAATAAGCGCGACGTTCGCGATATTAGAGCGAATCAATGGTTCAGACCATTTTACGCGGGCGATAGAGACCTTCCCCCCCCGGACAAAAGGTGTCAAGATGAGATGGGGGCGGCTCTTCACAAGCGATAAGGCTATAACTACCGGCTGTTTTTTTGAGAAAAAACATAACAGCAGAGGTAAGGTTCTGCGGAATAAGGTCATGCTCTATTTCTCCATGATGGAGCGGGGGCGGGGGCTTAAAATGCTTAAAGCGCTTATGTTTCCGAGCCCGGTGTGGCTCGATTATTTTTACGGACGCGGCACGCTTGCAAAGTCAATCCTAAAGCTATTACATCCGCTGATCGCAGTGTCGTTTTACGTTATTTCAATGTTGATTTATTTGTTTCCACCAGAAAAGTAAAACTGAAAGCTAAACAGAAAAGAGAGAACTGCTCAGAGCGAGCCTATCTGTTACAGGCATATTGCAGAACTCTACGCCGACTTTCGCGTTTAGCGAATCATTTTTATTCAGCCACTTTACGATTGCCGCGGTATGTATTACTGTTTCATTATTGTATGTTGAGTCCAGCACAATATCAATTTGAATCTTCTCATTCAGGCTAAAGCCCACACTATTACTGAAACACAATCCGCTAATACTGATATCGTCGCTGATCACACAATGTTTGTTATCAAACGTTCTAGCCCCACTAGAGCCATAAATATAACATTTAAGTGAGACCTTTTTATCGCACCTAACAGACTGCCGTCTCTCAATCCCTACCGTCGCGCTGTTCTTTTTGTGTAACACATACCCCATCATCGAGAAAATATGTTCGAGATTAAACGGTTTTGCCAAAAAATCGAGAACATCTAAAGCTGTCGCTTTATTGTAATCAGTTTCGGTTAAAAATGAACTGAACAGGATAACGGGAGTAGAAATGTTAGCTTTTAAATTCCGAAAGTAACCAAGTACTTCAAAGGTATCTTTGGTAAAAACATTATCCAATAAAACGATATCATATTTGTGTGCATAGCCGCACTCAAAAAACTCTGAGGCGTTTGTCACAGTAGTAATGTCAACGTCATACCTGCTTGTCACTATTGAGTTTAACAACCCAGCTATTTTGGGGTCATGAAAAGCAATCAACACAGTTATATTCTGAGAATCAGCCATTTTAACCATTTTCGCCTACGTAATAAATATAGAGACAGGCAAGAACACTTTGCCCAATAAACTATAATGTAAATATATTGACCTATTTTTTGTTTGTCAAGTGTTTTTTTTACATTCGTTCATTTTTTTATCAAAACAGATCAACAAAAAACAGTGCGGAATTATTCAACGTTATTAATCCGGCGATAAATTATTAAGATTTCGGGACGACGGCAGGAGTTTTATACTATACATTTCATCGCCGGGTTAAGGTTAATATTACATAATTCCCTAAAATCATCTTTACCACTTTCTTTTTTGATTAATTCTTCTACACGTGTAATGAGATGATTTATAGCTTTAAGGGCATGTTGCCCAATACAATTTATGGGGAATTCCCCCTACGCTCCCGTTGGTCTTACCCCCCCCCCTTTTTTTACAGGTACTTAGTCGTCCCTGAAAAACTCATAACACATTGAATTATTTACTATTATTCTGTATTTATATGTGCTATAATCACCAGAAAGTTGTCAAATACTCATGAAAGCTGGTGAATTATGAAGCCAAAAAAAATAAAATATAGCGGT
>JAJRXV010000219.1 GCA_024276115.1 Deltaproteobacteria bacterium | reverse complement strand
CTGAAGAGTTTTGTCGGCGAACGCGTTTACAGCGAGGAAATGCGCGTCCTCTAGCTTCATGTGGCAGAAATTGCATCGCCTGATTATGTCGAGCCTGACAGTTGTCGTCGGGTCATCAGCGACTTCGGGGTCATTAATATGGCAGAATCTGCATGCTTTTGCGTCACCGGCATGTGGTGAGCGCTTTGTCAGATTGCCCTTATGGCAAGAAAAACAAAAATCCTGATGATTTTTGAAGTTTGCCTTAGACTCTGCTTTTGTTCCATGGAAACCTCTTAATAGGTGGTCGGTTGTCTCTCTTACATGGATTTCGTGACATGTAAGACATGTGATCCTATTTTTGTATTTACCTGATTTACCAAGCGGTAAAAAAGATGGAGGTACTATTTTGACAGGTTTTACCTTTGACGGAGCTACCCCGACAGGGTGAAGGTTTTGCCCCTTGTGGCATGAGTTGCAGAGTTTAACAATATTTCTTTGCTTTAACTTTGCTTTTTTTTTGCTCGTACGAGGAGTAACACCCGCTTTATGGCAAGCGGAACATTTTAGCTTTAGGTGAGGGTTCGGGTAAGCGAGCTTCTCTTTTGTCATCTTTGAAATAACATTTTCGAGGTTTAGCCCAGTCTCATCGTAGCCCCCTTCTTCTTGAGCAAAACCGCAAGTAGAATGCGCAACAATAAAGAGCAAAACAGATAACGCGACAATTAAGCGTTTATGCCGCGAGATAAAACGATTTTTTGTAAAAGGTCTCATAGTTCCCCGTAAAAAACACCAATACTCTTAAAAGCTTTTTGCGCCAGGCACCTTATCCCAATCCTTCAAAAATTTTTCTATACCGATGTCGGTCAGTGGGTGTTTTGCCAACTGTGAGATGACTTTAAGCGGAACTGTAGCGATATCAGCTCCTATAAGTGCCGCGTCAAGGACATGGAGTGGGTTTCTTATGCTTGCAACGATGATCTCAGAGTTGAAGTCATAGTTGTCAATAATTGTTCTGATCTGTTCGATGAGCTCCATACCAACGTATGATATGTCATCAAGTCGCCCAACAAAAGGGCTGATGTAAGTCGCACCCGCTTTAGCGGCTAAAAGCGCCTGAACAGGTGAGAATACCAGTGTTACGTTCGTCTTGATACCTTCTGAGCTCAGTGCTTTGGTTGCTTTGAGCCCCTCTTCAGTCATCGGGACCTTAACTACTACATTATCCCCGAGTTTGACAAGGTTTTTTGCCTCAGCTATCATCTGCTTGTGCTCCAAGCCTACGACCTCAAGACTAACAGGACCGTCTACCGCGCCTAAAATCTCTCGGACAACTGTGTCAAAATCTTTGCCTGTTTTTGCTACTAGTGAAGGATTTGTCGTTACACCATCTACTACACCTAGAGCCAATCCTTCTTTTATCTCATTAATATCCGCGGTATCTATAAAAAATTTCATATATCTGTTGTTATCCTCCTGGTTATCCCATTAATTTGCTAATTTTTTCCTGAAGCGTTGTCTGGTTAAATGGCTTGATTATATAATCATTTACACCAGCCTTGATAGCGACGACTATCTCTTCTTTTGCCGCCTCTGTTGTGACCATTATGATCGGTACGCTTTTGTATTGATCGTTGCTCCTGACTGAGTTTACGAATGTAAGACCATCCATCACCGGCATGTTCCAGTCGGTAAGTATCAGTTGGACGCCATCTAGCTTTGCCAAAGCGTCAACACCATGCTCAGCTTCAACAATATCTTCATAGCCGATCCGAGTAAGTGTATTCTTAATTATCCTTCTCATTGTGGAAGAATCATCAACGACAAGAATCTTCATGTTTTCCTCCTCTTTTGTTGTGAAATAAGTAAACAATAACTTACAAAACTCTCAATTTGTGTTAAGCGGTCATGTTTTGCTAATTATTGACTACGGTATCATACCGCCTTATTCAACATTAGTATTTAAGTAAGTGTAATAAATTATTCCATAAAAAGCAATTGTTTTTTTATAAATCTGCATTCCACGTTCAAAGAATATAGTCACCCAAAATATATTCTATCGTAAATTTGTTTCTACATCGACCTCATGGAGAACAAAATTTTTAATTCTTTCAAGTGAAGCATAGCTAATCGCCTCAAAGCGCAATACAAAATGTGGCTCGGTGTTAGACGCGCGGACAAGCCCCCAGCCGTCATCGAACCGTACTCTCACACCGTCGATAGTTATTATCTCTTTGATCGAACTTTCGGATTTATTCAGCTCGATGAACCTTTTTTTGAGGCGGTCTATCTGCTCAAATTTTTCACTATCTGAGACATCTATTCTTAGCTCAGGCGTTGATTTATATATTTCATAAGGTGCTACAAGTTCAGCGAGACTTTTTTCGCTACTTTTAAGAATACTCATAAGTCGCATAGCGGAGTAGAGCGCGTCATCGTACCCAAAGTAACCATCCTTGAAAAAAATATGACCGCTCATCTCACCGGCCAACAGCGCGCCGGTCTCTTTCATCTTAGCTTTTATCAACGAATGCCCGGTCTTATACATAATGATATTTCCACCGGCTTTCTCAACTTCATCGTACAGCGCCTGCGAGCATTTCACCTCAGCTATAAAGGTAGCGCCCGGCTGCCGCGCTAGGATCTCCTTAATAAATAGTATCATATAAATATCAGGGTGCACTATCTTACCGTTTTTGTCGACAAGACCAAGCCTGTCCGCGTCTCCGTCGAGAGCTATCCCGAGGTCAAGCTTGTTTTCGCGCACGCAGTTGATAACATCTTGCATGTTTTTCATCTTAGCCGGATCCGGGTGGTGGTTCGGGAACCTTCCGTCAGGCTCTATAAATAGCTCAAACACTTCGCAGTTGTAGTTTTTAAGTGCCTCTACAAGTAGCTCTCCGCCAGAGCCGTTACCAGCGTCAACAGCGACCCGAAGTTTTTTTCCGCCAGAAAAAGAATGCTTCAAATTATCTATATAACTTTTAGAAAAGTCCATGTTTTTATAGTTTGCTTGAGTCGCGTCCTCTCTTTGGAGAACCTTAAACGCACCGGATTCTATTATATCTTTCAGCTCGATTATGGAGTCACCAAATATAGAATCAGTGCTGATACACATTTTGAATCCGTTGTAGTCAGGCGGATTATGGCTGCCGGTTATCATCACACCACCGGCAAGCTCCTCTACGTGCAGTGAAAAGTACAAAAGCGGGGTAGGGCAGAGCCCTATGTCCAGCGCGTTAAAGCCAGATTCGGTCACGCCCTTGACAAACGCGTCCCTGATAGCGGGCGATGAAAGCCGCGCGTCATAACCGATTGAAATAGTATTTGCTTTGTTACCGTTAGAATTGTTGGTTATAAAGGTGCAGTACGCTTTCGCCAGCTCGGTGACAAATGCCAAATCAAAGTCTTTTTGAAAGCGACCTCTGATATCATATTTTTTGAATATTTTATTTGTGTGCATTAAAGTAAGCTTTTTAGTCCTTTTTCTTCTAATAGATTTACTACTGCCTTGACATCTTCGGCGCTGTTTTTATCACATATCAAGAGCGCGTCATCAGTGTCTATCACGATCAAGTCTTTCGCGCCGATGATAGATATCATTTTTTTTCCTGCTCTGACAAAAGTATTCTTTGAGTTCAGGTTGATGACTTCCCCCGAGATAACGTTTCCCGCGTCATCCTTCTCCAAAACATCGTACATGCTCGCCCAGGTGCCGAGGTCGCTCCAGTTGAATCCGGCGGGTACCACCGCTACGTTCTTCGATTTTTCAAGAACACCGTAGTCGATAGATTCCCCCTCTATTTTAGAGTAAATGCTTTTGATGGTTTTATCAAACAAGGGATCATTTACATTAACACCTGCCAGCTTTATCATCTCATTATAAAGCTTTGGCATGTGGCTGTGAAGTTCGTTTAGTATATCCGCGGGCTTAAAAACAAGCATACCGCTATTGAAGTAATAGTTCTCGTCTTTAAAATACCGCTCTGCCGCTTTCAGATTTGGCTTTTCCTTAAAGCTCTTGACCGTATACCACTTTTTCCCCTTCAGGTTTTCTGTCTCTATATAACCATAACCTGTCGCGGGTTTATTTGGGGCTATGCCGAGCGTGACAATATAGCCTTTTTTGGCTATCGAGTACGCGCTTTTTATCGACTGAATGAAAAACTGGTGATTGGTTATGATGTGATCCGACGGGAACATTACCGCGATATTATTGCTTCTCTCATTGTTGAGAACATGAGCGCCGGCAGCTATAGCCGGCGCTGTGTTCCTGCTTTGAGGTTCTTTTATCACTGTAAAAACAAGGTCATGCTTCTCGATACAGTCGAGATATTCCTCTGAATCTTTTACCTTCTCTATTTCAGCATTAACTTCTTTTACATAATCCTTATTAGTTATAATAAGGATTCTTTGTGGACACAACAGCAATGTACGCATAATAGTCATGTATAATAGCGTACCAGAACCGTTAGTGTTCAATAGGTGCTTAGGTGTACTCTTTCTGCTTTGCGGCCAAAGCCTTTTTCCGGCTCCACCCGCAAGAATAATCGCGTCGATCTGCATTATGAACCCTCCATTCTTTCAGCAAACGACCGGTACTCAAGCTCCCTACATGTTCTCTATTATAGCCTTAGCGAACTCTGAGCATTTTAAAAGTGTCGCGCCGTCCATCTGCCGCTCTAAGTCATAAGTGACTTTCTTTTGTAAAATGGTTTTTTGAAGCGCTTTCGTGATGTTTTTTGATGCCTCATCAAACCCAAGGTGATCTAGCATCATCGCGCCTGAAAGAATCAGTGAACCTGGATTAACCTTGTCCATTCCCGCGTATTTCGGCGCTGTACCGTGAGTCGCTTCAAAGACTGCTACTTTGTCGCCAATATTCGCGCCAGGTCCGAGACCTAGCCCGCCCACCATCGCTATCGCGGCGTCAGACATGTAGTCCCCGTTCAAGTTAGGCATCACAAGTACTTCGTAATCTTCAGGTCTGATCAGGATCTGCTGGAACATAGCGTCAGCTATCCTGTCTTTGACGAGTATCTTACCCTCTGGCAACTTGCAGTCAAAATCTTTATAAAATTCATCCTCACTTATAGTTATACCACTAAATTCTTCTTTTGCAAGTGCATATCCCCAATCTTTAAACGCACCCTCTGTAAATTTCATGATATTG